>JAEOST010000181.1 GCA_016840245.1 Candidatus Thorarchaeota archaeon | reverse complement strand
TGACTTACGTATACCATACTCTAGAATTAGTATAAACTCGCGTTAAGAGAGACCATTCCATAACGGTACAGGCTGTGACGCCAGAGGTCAAAACATAAAGAGACCATGTTACAAAATGGAAAAAACTACTGGAAGAAATAAGATCCTCTCAAGACAATAGAGATTTGAGAAAAAATAGTTGGAAGGGGGCTAAGCCCCCATTCCAAAGCGTCTTCGGTAAGTAATAGATACCTAACGAGAGGTTTCTATATTGGAGTATCAGTAACGTAGGAGCCGATCTTGTTGCGATGTCCGCTGCAGAGTTCAGCCTGGAAACCACCATCTGAGTCCTCATGAGTCTCTCTCTGGAGATCCTGATCAAGTTCCCATTGGATATCTTCATCTAGTTCCCACTGGATGTCTTCATCCAACTCCCACACTGGGCACTCATCGAGTTCTCGTGGGGGAATAGCTTCACTCATCTCAAAGGTTCGATCCTTCATATCACGCTGAGCCTTAATGACAGATCCTGCCAAAGCAACAAACATGGAGATTGTGAGTACAGCTACTAGAAGGACACCTACGAATCTGGTTATTCTCTTAGTGTTCATTCAATCACCTTTCCTTTCTTATTCATTCCCGTGTCTCACGTGAATGACTTACGTTATCATAGTCTAGAATTAGTATAAACTCGCGTTAAAGGAAAACCTTCCAAAATGGTGGATGTGATTAGATAAGAAGTCAAAACATAAAGGGACCACATTACAAAATTACAATTCGCTGAAATTTCTCGAAAAATAAGGTTGAGCTGATGACACAAGGCACACGCATCATCAACTCAGGTTTCGCAAATCAATAGGTGATTTTTGCCTCTTGTGTTGATGGAACAGAAAGATCATACTCTTCTTCATCAAGGACTCTCGCACATCTCTGAAGGTATTGCTGAGTACGACTCTCGGACTTGTAGATGCTATAGATTATGTTAGCCTCAACATCATCTATGTACGGATGTTTAATCACTTCATGAAGCATATCATGGATCTCTTTCGGATTAGTGACCGTCATGTAATGTATTAGACTGTCTGAACGAGGTGCAAAAAATGTAAACCAGTGCGCCTGCGGATATCTTGCCTTAAGCCACTCTGAAACTTCACGTGGATCAGCTCGCAGATCTCTCAGCCTGGAGCGTAGAATGAAGTTAATTTGGCCACACTGATTAAGGTTCAAACTGAGAGTAAGATGTATGCCATTACACTCAATGAATCTTCGAATAAGTTTCCGAACAGCTTTCTGACTGCAACCCAACTCATCAGCTATGGTCTTTGTTGGAACTCTTGCATTCCCCACAAGATATTGCAGTACATCTATCTGTCTTCGTGAAAGCTGTATATACTCACCTCTAGTTGTGAACTTGCATCTTCCGTTTCCCATACTGTTGGAGACTTGATGAATATCGCTGATCTCGATATATTCAACCTCTTCAATCGATTTAATACATGAGATAAATTCAGCGCGTTCCTCTGGATACAGCTCAGCAAGAATGAGGTATCGTCCTTTTCCTAACATCAAGACCTCGCCTATGCATCCATTGGATGCGAATAATTCTAGTAGACGTGATTTACTCATTGCTTGTGAGAATTGAACTTCTGCCATGACCCACTCAACACCAAGGGTTTCTTGTGACACCTCTGCAACAAAGCGTTGGATCACACCCAGATGTCGTAGTCGATTCACTCTTTGTATTATTGTAGGGCATGTGACACCAAATGCCCTCGCGATACTATGGTAAGACTCCCTGCAATTATCCATGAGTCTGCTTATGATTTTCTTGTCTAACATATCCATCTTTTTCACCACTTTGAACAATAGAGGCAACTAGGAAGATTGGACCGCGGGAAGAAAGCCTAGCGCTTTCGACAAACGCTAGACTTGTAAGTGTAGATCTCACCGACCGCTTCCGTCTAGAAGGGGCAATCAATCCGATGCTCAACTACATAATTGCCGATACTACTATCACTAGGAGTATCGATTCTGTAGTCAACTACCTGGACTCCGGGTTCCTCATCGCATGGTTCATCAATGCGATGATCGACCACCTGATTGTTCTCATCGCCGTCAGCGACTTCGATGGAGTCTTCGTCATCATCTGCCATAGCACTGTCCATAGCAAACATGCCAACCATATTCGCCATCATGATAAGGGCAAATGCACATAGAACGAAGACCGCTACAATCTTTCCTGCGCTTTTCTTCTTCATGTAATCACCACTGTTGTACAGGCCACTCTCACGATTGTTCATGAGAATGACTTGTATGATACTCTGTAAGTGATAGTATAAGCTCACGTTAAGAGAAAACATTCCAAAATGGAACGCTAGGAGCTAACATTGGTGAAAATATTAGCTGTCTGCGTTACATTCTGGCAATAATCAAAATTATGCAACTAAAGCTGCTTCTAGAACCATCTCAGAGGCCACAGAGGGGGTCTCATCGGTTGATCTCTGGAGATGAT
>JAEOST010000180.1 GCA_016840245.1 Candidatus Thorarchaeota archaeon | reverse complement strand
GGATGAGCCAATAACATACCTAATTCCTGTAACCATCTCAGTGTAATCCAAGAAGCGCTCCGAAACTACGCATTCATTCACACCTATTCTGAGCTTACCCTCCCATTCAAAGAACGGTTCCCAAGTTTCTAGCATATCATTATTGACCATTAACACACTGGCATCCTTTACACCGTAGGTCCAGTAGAAATAATCAATGTTGAAGAGATAAGCAAAATCAGGATTGAGGTGACCATCAACAAGGCAGACAGTGGATAACACTTGATGTGTTTTTCCCACCCACGGATGCCGTTCGCATATCTCATGAGCCTCCACTAGACCTTGATATCCTTCAAGATCATTTGGTTCATGTGGTTGAATACCAAATTGATACACAGTGTCTTCAACATAATCATCTAATGCAATGCTGATTCCAGTAGAGGTCCAGTTCATTATTGCAGGAGCTAGAGATACTCCCGAAGCAAGGATCAATACAATTCCAATACTTCTCACTGTATTGCCACGAATCGATCTTAAGGCATACATGAAAGACCATATTGAACTTCCACTGTATTCTTTGGGCTTCGCGGATATCGCATTCACCTCCAAAATCACATTCACATAAGGAACGCCTACCCATAAAAGGTAGCAATAAACGCAATCATTGCCGTAAAACTGCTAAAGTGGTCGTTCGTACATCTGTACAAACATACCAGGAATCTGCTCATAAGGCTCATCCAATGGAGTGAATCCGAATTTCCTCATCAAACGTTCACTGGTTTCTTGACCAACCAAGATATTGCAATAATTTCTTGTGCAGCCGTTTTGACGTCCAAATTCGGCAAATTGCATGTACATTGCCGAAGCAAGTCCACTAGCCCTGCAACTTGGATGAACGGTCTGCTGTTCACCAAAGAGTCCTTTGTCAGTGATGATTGCCTTGTATAGACCAACAATCTGTCCACTCAAGCGAGCTCCAAAGTAATGGTATCCAGACTGCATATCCTCAATAATCTGCTCTGATGTATACATCCTTGACTTTCGCCATTCTTCAGGATAGTCTGCAGCTAAAGGCCATGCCTGACGAAAGAGCTCGGATATCTCCTCTACATCGTCTTCTCCGAATTCAACAATTCGTATCTCTTCAGCAGGTATCTCGGCCATGGCAGGTTCATACAATCGGAGTATCTAGCCTTCAAAAATCTCGCTATTTGTTTCATTATTGTGTTTGAGCCATAGCCCAATCGTATGCTTCTTGTATTGGAGTACAGCCACCGCAGCTATGACATCCTGCTAGAGTATCCTGAGGATTCAAGTTCCATCGATACAGAATCTTGCCAATATCTTCATAGAATCGTATTGATTCTTCAAGTGTACCAACATAGGGTGGAATGTGATCAGCAATTTGACTACTAGGTGCTGGTCGTAGAGGTGCAACAACAGCAAGCACGCCTATCTCTGACAGTTCTTCAACCAAAGCAAGGGTTTCAGTGTAATCTTCACCAAGTCCCTGTAATAGGAATGTGCTTACATTTCCGCGTCCAAAGATATCAACGCCCTGTATCCAAGCTTCTCGATATTTTTCGATACTCGCGTAATCGAATTTACCAGGGCAGAATTCCTCTCTTAATGACTCATCTGCAGTTTCGATATGCATTCCAACAGCTTCTACTCCAGCATCATGGAGTTTTTGAAGCCAATCCAAATCAAGTGGGGGTTCTAGCTGAACTCCAATGGGTAGAGAGGACACTTGACGAATTGCACGAACAACTGATACAAGAGCCTCACAACCAGCATCATCAGTGTCAGGTGTGCCCGTTGTAATCAGAACATTCTTGATGACACCTTCACGTTCAGCAGCTTGAACCACCTCAGCAAGCTGCTCCGGAGTCTTCTCTAGGACAGTATTTCCTGCAGTATACGAGAAGGGGATTGTACAGAACTTGCACTGAGAACCATGGTCCCAGTATCTACATGACTGATAGAGTGTTGTAGCGAGTGTATCCACTCCATGAAGCAAAGCTATTTTGTAGTAAGGAACACCATCACTAGTTGTTAAGTCATAGAATTTTGGTTTTGGAACTAGAAGGAGTTCTGAAGAACTATCAAAGAGCCAGCTGTCCGGATTATCTGTAGACTGAAGTCTGGGAGACCCATATCTCTCCGCCTGTTTGCCTTCTCTGATAGGAACTCCACAAGGTCGGCCATTCTCAAGGAGATAGTAACGTGCACCTGAGGGTCCAGCTCCACCTTTTCTTCCACTGTATTCACTCTCAGGTAATGTAGCACCTTCGGTCAGAAGTCGTATCTTTAACCGGAGAAGACCTTCAGCGTCCATGAACTTCGTTTTCTCCTCAACGTTTCAACTAATGTACATTCACCTATAGCACTATTCCGACAACTCTTTGGCAAACATCACAAATTCAGGAAGATCAAAGACCTCAATCTTCCCTGCACCTTGTGATGCAAGCATATTCTTGCAGAAAGGACAGGAGGTGACAAGATACTTGGCATTCACATCAAGTGCATGT
>JAEOST010000179.1 GCA_016840245.1 Candidatus Thorarchaeota archaeon | reverse complement strand
ATCCGGATGTTCCCATCTCCGGACATCCGAGCCAGATTCACAAATTCTCTTTCTTTGAGGGTAAGCATCTGCGCTCTTATGCTCCTCGCTGCCCATGGCCAAGACGTCACAGCTATTATCACACCTATCAGAACCAAATTCAGCCCACGTAAAACTGACGCGATGATTATGAAGAGAGGTATTAACGGGAGAACTAGGGCAAGGTTGGTAATTAGATTGGAGGCCTTGTCTGCCAGACCCCCTCTGTACGGACCCACAGATCCAACGAAGATTGCTATTAAGGTGCCTAGACCACCGGCAACTAATCCAACTTGGAGCGAGTTACCAATAGCATTACATAGCTGGGTAAAGACATCCTGTCCGAAACTCGTCGTACCCAGAATATGCTCGAGACTGGGAGGTTGACCCATTATACCCAGATTCATGCTGTACGGGTCTCCAAGAAATATTGGTACAACTGTACCAAGTAGAATGAATACAATCAAGACCGTCAAACCGAACATTGCTTTTCGACTTCTTAACAATAATTCCCACATTTCCATCACCCATGCCCGGTTCTGATTCGTGGATCTATGAACCCGTAGAGAATGTCTATCAGAAAGTTGCCGACGACAATAATGATAATTATAACCATAAAACAGCCAAAAATCAACGGATAATCATAATTGAAGACGGCATTATAAAGCAACAAACCGATACCCGGCCATCCGAAGACGATTTCGATTATCAGTGTCTGTCCTATAATGCCATTGAATACCATGTTTAGACCAGTTAATTGTGGCAGGATGGCGTTCCTTTGAGTATAGGACATCAGTTTCCCTTTTTTGAAACCTAACTGCTCACCATAGCGTACATATCCAGAATCCATTTCATGTGTCACCATTGACCTCATCCCCGTGGCCCATGCTCCCACATATACTACCAATAATGTAAAGAAAGGCAGAATCCAGTGTTCTAGAAGGTCCATGAAGTAGTTGACGCTTAAGGAGGGTATCACCCCCTGGGAAGTGGATCCGATTGGTGGAATAGTCTGAAATATCAATACATAGAGGAATATGATGACCAATCCGAACCAGAATGGTGGCAATTGGTTGGCAAAGACCAGGGAGAAATAACTCGTTTCGTTTAGCCTACCTTTAAGGTAGGCGGCTCTAGCACCAATCCAGTTTCCCACGAAGAAACTGACAACTACCACAGGAATTGCCAAGGATAGTGTAAAGGGTAAATAGTATTGTATGATGTCCGAAGCGAATACTGGGTAATAATGAAATGACTGCCCCAAATCGCCACTAAAGAAATTTCCAAGGAAGATAACATACCGCTCTTGGACTGGTCTATCCAGACCGAAGTATCCCCTCATTGTATCTGCCAAAGCATCGAGATCTGCTCCTGGTGGAGGGTTTCCACTTGCAAGCATTACATCAACGGGATCACCCGGCATGGATTCAACGATGATAAACACCAGCGAAACTGAAAAGAAAATAACGACCAAGTAGAAAATTGCTTTCCTAGCCACGAATTTTGCGTAAGAGCTGAAGAGCAACTCCTTCAATTTTGATAGAAATTGGCTGAATGAAGGTTTTATCACCGTAGAGGGGGGTGAGTTCTTCTCATCTACCTGCGTATTAGTTTCTTGACTCATCTTCTGACTTCCCGATTATTTTACTAGTCCACTTTGACAGCTGTGTTCGAGATCATCGCGCAGTATTCATTACTTCCCAGGTAGTTGATCCATGGAATAGGAGTATCAGGCTTAGTTATTACGTATTCTCTGTAGTCTTTTGAGAAATATCCATACTCCAAATCAGCCACCGAAAATCTTCCTCAAGTATAGAAGTATTAACTCTTCTCGGATTCGATATGAAATCTTTTCGGTTTTTTATAAATTAAACACAATTGATTACGATTTCCAACCTTAATCCTCGTAACAAACAATGGTTTCTTCTAGAAGAAGAACCAACTTGAAGTTCAACTTCTCCTGCAGCCAATCGCCATCTATGCTTCTCAGTGTCGTGATATGCTAAGTCCTTTGCTTGAACTGCGATGGGAATATCGACTTGACCAAGTTGGGTCATGACCGAATCTACAAGTGTGAATACTGTGGATCTACTGGAATCGTTGAGATTGTACATACCTACGACTAGGAGTGAATCAGCTGCCTGCCGAAGCTGTTAAGTACTAGACCGCGTCGAGTTGCCGCAGAATCTGCCACCCCTTTTGAGGTGGGAGAGTAAGGATTACGTGATTCACTATGAGTCGAAAAGTATGTATCGCAGGTGGTGCTGCAACTCCTTTCGACTATCCCATGCACCTAACCCCTGAGGGTATGGCTGCAAACTGTATCGTTGAAACGCAACAGGATATTCCTGATTTTACATTGAGAGACCTTGATTTCATGGTCTACTCACATTTCAGCGTGCACTTTGGAAAACAGCTATGCCCCGAGTGGGTTGTTCATGATCATCTTGGGTTAGTCGGGTTGCCTCACGTGCGTATTGAGAACGGTGGTAACACTGGTGGTTCTGCGCTCTATGGTGCCTTTATGGCTGTAAAGTCTGGCCTGTTCGATTGTGTCGGAGTTTATGGCTGGGAGACCATGGACAATGTGACACAGTCCCAAGGTTCAGAGTTCATTGCTCTTGCATCAGACACTAGGTATGAAGCGTTGGCTGGGGGAATATACCCAATTTACTACGCTGCCATGGCCTACAAGTTCATGAAAGAGAACAATCTGACCGAGGAAGACTTTGCCCTAGCCGCCATGAAGAACCGAAACTACGCTGCAGACAATGCGAAATCTCAGTGGTATCGAAGTGACTTCAATAATCCAAAGTCACCTTTCCACAAGAAAGAGCTAACAGTTGATGATGTAATGGAGAGCCGATTAATCAGCTACCCGCTAAAGCGCTTTGACTGTTGTCTGATGAGCCGTGGTGGAGCCTTTGCTCTTGTCACTTCTGAGGAGTGGGCTAAGAAACACGCACCTAACAACTATGTCGTTATTGATGGTGCAGGTCTCAGCTCATGTACAATTCGTGCTGGCGACCGAGTTGACTTCCCAGGTTGGAATGAGCAATACGGCAAAGGATATCCAGACATGACTGAGTTTGCTGCATGTCGCCGCTCTGGTGAGACGGCTTATGACATGGCTGGTATTGAGTATAAGAAAGCGGTCAAGGAAATCGATGTTGCTGAGCTTCACGATGCGTTCAGCTCCTCAGAGGTCCAGATCTACAAGGCTCTACACTGGTGTAATACTGACAACGTCAGAGAGTTCGTACGTGACAAAGAGACATTCCTCGATGGTGAGGTTCCATCCAATGTCGGAGGTGGCCTCATGGGTTACGGACATCCTGTCGGTGCTACTGGTATCATGTCCGCACTCGAGTGTATGATGCATCTCAATGACACTGCTCCAAAGAAGCATCTGAGTTCCAAGACTTATGTCAAGGATGCAGACACTGGTCTTGTCAACAGCCATGCAGGTACTGGAACCAGTATCTCAAACTTCATTCTCAGGAGGCCATAATAATGGGTGATAAGAGAATGCATAAGATCCCAGACCACGAAGAAGTTGAGTGGGATGACAAACACTCAGATGAGTTTCGTGGCGACGTTAAGGAGACCGGTATTGGATTCATGGGGTATGACTATGACTCAGGTACTGACCAGTTCAAAGTCTTTTTGCACTACGACCAATTGTACTATTGGAAGTATGCAGAGGTCTCAAAGCTCGGTAAAGGCTTTGTCGAAGGTGAGTTCTGGGGAACACAGTGTCCTAAGTGTAAGGACAAGTTCTTCCCACCCCGTGTGAATTGTTGGGCCCTCGACTGCAATTTGGAGAAGTCGGATTGGATCCAGCTGAAGGAAGAGGGAATTGTGCATACGTTCACAATT
>JAEOST010000019.1 GCA_016840245.1 Candidatus Thorarchaeota archaeon | reverse complement strand
GCTTGTGGTGAGCATCACCATTGTCCTCTCCTGTTCGATTGTGTTGGTATCGACTATGGGGTTCGTTAGGTGCAAGTTCCTCAAGCCAGCGTTTGTAGTCGGCATGGAGACCTCGTTCATTGTCGTTTATGAAGACACTCGCGGTTATGTGCATAGCATTGACCAGGCATAGCCCCTCTTGAACACCGCTCTCGCGGACTGCATCCTCGATTTGGGATGTTATGTGAACGAAGTCCATTCGCGCGGGAACATTGAACGTCAGATCTTTTGTATGGCTTTTCATAGTACTTCTCTCTGCTACAAGTTCGGTAAAAGGGTTGTTAACAATATACAACACATCGACAATATCACTATAAGGTATAATGAGAAAGGAATTTCACGCCGCCATCTTGAGAAGGAGGAACACAGATTGATGCGCAGAAGTCCTCGTCGTTGGCAATTCAAGGTGTGCTTGATGGGGGATGGTTATGTCGGAAAGACAAGCATCCGTCGGAAGTACTTGGGTGAGGGATTCAAGAGAAATTACCTCCCGACCCTTGGTGTTGATTTTGCTCAGAAACCCCTTGAAGTTGATGGTAAGCCAACTAATCTAGTGATATGGGATATTGCTGGACAGACCGTGTTCCAAAATCTTCGAAAACGGTACTATGAAGGATCCAGCGGAATGATTCTGGTCTACTCTGTGGTGGACAGAACATCCTTTGATAATGCTTCGAAATGGCTTGTTGAGGCACATGACTTTGTGGATGATCTCCCTCCTCTCATAGTAGTGGGCAACAAGATCGACCTTCGTCCAGGCTATCCACCTGATGAGGTAGTATCAACGGAAGAGGGTCAAGAATTCGCTAAGAGATTTGGTGAGAAGTTGAACACACCCGTCAAATTTATTGAGAGTTCGGCTTTGACAGGTGAAAACATCGAAAAGGTGTTCTCAGGCTTGACCAGATTGATGTTTGACGAGGTCGAACGAACACGCCCTGGTTTTGCAGATAGAGTGCAGGAACAACTCCATGAACCTACAGTTAGCCCAGCAAGTGGAACTCCTCAGATGTCGAGAGCCTCTTCTGAAACATCAGTCACGACGCCGACAGCATCTAGCGATATAGTCACAAGTGCATCTACAGCTCCTTTACCAGCGAGGAGAGTAGAGATAGACCCAATCACATCTTTACCACCTGACTCAGACCATCTCAAAGAGGATGAGATAGGAGTAGAGATGTCAAAACTGATGACACTACGTGCCGAGCTTAAGGTCGCTGAGGAAGACCTAGCGAAGATCATATCGGACATAGAAACATCGCTACTCAATCTGAAGAATTCAGTACATGTAAAGAAGATCATGTATGAGCACCTACGTCAACAGCTGACCACAACCAGACAGGAATGGGCAGAGGCTTACGAGGAATATGTGGAAACTGAGAAACGTAGGAAAGAAGAGATTACAAAGAGAAGCGGACAGATTGAGGATATCAGAAAGGACATCGAGAATGTTGGTCGAGTAATTAGAACGAAGGTCAGCGACCTAGAAATGAAGAAAATGGCAGAGTAATCTTCGAGTTCTTTGCTCGTTCTAAACTCCAAAAGACCAAAGAGTTAATCAGTTCCATTGTTAGAAAATCTCCTAGACTCGTATTGATTGGGGAGAATCTAAAGTGGATAAGGGTCGTTCCTTGCTCAGTCTAGCACTTCTGACCATTATAGTGATGGGACTTGCTACAACTCAAGGAACATCAATCTTGGCAGAGGATTCACTCCACACAGGGCCATTCGTGGATAAGATCGTCTACAATGTCATTGAGCGTGATGATCAACAGGTTCTCGCACTACAGAATAACGAGATTGACCTTATCGGAGATTGGGTTGACCCGACATTTCTTCCAACATTGACAGCGGCCGAGAATATTGAAGTCTCAGAAACCCTCAGAAATGGCTATGGTTACATTGCAATCAACTGCGCAAAATACCCCTTCAATATCACTGCCTTCCGAAGAGCAGCAGCCTTTGCTTATAACAAGACAGAAGTTGCCATTGATGCTTGGGACGGGCTAGCACTGCCTCTCGACTCGTGTGTACCTAGGATAAATCCATTCTCTATCGAAGGTGAATTACCCTACTCATACTATGATACCAATATCATTCTAGGCAACCAAACTCTGGATAGTGCAGGATTCATTGACATTGATGATGATGGCTATCGTGAAGCACCGGATGGTTCTGATTTCAATGTGATAATTGAGGTTGCGCAAGGCCCGTTACTACCCATAGTCAGTGGTTCAGCCATGGCAGATGGCCTCCAAGCAATGGGTATTGAGGCAGTGTCCACTCCTACAGACTTCTATGATTATCTCAATAGACTCAGAAATCATGGGGACTACGATATGGCCTTCATAGGAAGATCATTGTATGATTTCAATGTAGACTGGCTTGCACATGAGTACTCCTCAGATGCTGCTGATGAATACGACAAAAACTACCCAAACTTCAGAAATGCCTCCTATGATGCGTGGTGTGACCAGCTCCTATACTCAATAAACTATGAAGAGGTCTACGAGGCAGCTCAGAAGATGCAGGAAATCTTCGTCTATGAATGTCCAATAATCATCTGTTATGAGAACATACTACTCTCAGCCTATCGAACTGACCGGTTCGAGGGGTTTGTGAACGACGTAAGTAGTGGTGTAGCGGGATGGTGGACCAATCAGAAGGTACAATTGAAAGAATCACTGGGTGGTCCTATTGGGGGAACATTTCGTTGGAGTAACCCATTAGATGTTTTCACATTCAATTTCATGAACATTGCCTCAGCTTATTCAACGAATGTCCTGCAGATGCTCTACGATGGTTTGCTGAGATACGATTCACAGGGCAATCTTGTCCCATGGCTTGCAGAGTCATACACGATAGAGACCCATGTTGATAATCCTGTAGTGAAAGAGGGAAACACGCGGTTCACATTTGAGATTGTGAAGAAAGCATCTTGGAGTGATGGAACTCCACTCACTGCTCAAGATGTAGCTTTTAGCTACAACTACTATCGTGAGGGGGTCAACAATCCCTACGGGGATGATCTCAACGAGATCTATGCAGCTTATGCCCCCACTGAATATACGTTTATCATCGAGTTTCAGAACGAGTCCTATTGGTATATCTCAAAGTTGACAAAACCAATCATTCCAAAGCACATCTTTGTAGATATCGGACTTGAGAATTGGTCTAATTGGGACCCAAGTGTTGGAAATTCCACATTCATCACATCTGGACCGTTCTACGTGAGTGAATATGTTCCAGGAGAGTTTGTGGAACTTACAGCTAATGAGTACTATTTCAAAAGTCCTAGTTGGTCAGACGATGATTTTGTTCCGTCTCCTGCAGTGTTAGCAGAAGAATCCTATGATCGGGTTATGCTGTCTGCTGATGGTGATATTGCACTCTCATGGACCGCGAACGATAATCCGATATCTACGAGTCTGAGTAGTAATGATATCGTAGACGGAGATCATGTAGTTGTCAATGCAAGCTATATCCCAGCAAATGCATTGAATATCACCTTGGAGTTTCAAAAAGGATTCTACTTTGAACACACACAGCCCTTGGTCATCCCGGATCCATATTACTACCCTGATGAAATCGCAGATCAGTCCCAGTACTCGTGGATGACTGTGTCAGGTATCGAAGAGGGTGATATGGTTAGAATCTTTGTGAATTTTACAAATGGTGAATCTGGATTCATGGCATGGTGGGAGGGAACAGACAGCACTGAGTGGGAAGCCGATAACAATATCCTTGAGTATAATATGTACTATAATACTGAACCGGAGGAGCTTGAGTTCATTGCAGATCGCGATGGTGCTCTGACAGTTTCATGTTTCGATTGGGATAGACAATCAGGTAACTGGACACTTATTGTAAATACAACAGAGGTGATATCCCAAGCAAATGATGGTAACTGGATTACCTATGACACTTACGAGTTCGGTGAAAACGAGACCTATGATATCAGAGTGT
>JAEOST010000178.1 GCA_016840245.1 Candidatus Thorarchaeota archaeon | reverse complement strand
CATCATATGCATCGACCATTGGGAAATTACTCGACTCGGTCCATCCAGCCACGAGGATGTTTCCACTAGGCTCTAAAAGGACTCTTTGACCACGTTCTCTACTGGATCCACCAATGAAAGTTGAGAAAATGATTGTTGAATCAGTTGTATTGAATTTGGTTAGAAAGCAGTCATAGCTCCCTCCGTTGTATGTGGGATCATATGCATTTAGTACTGGGAAGTCAGTCGAATAGGTCTGACCTGAAATATAGACGTTACCTTCTCCATCAGGCTCAAGCGCATAACCAGTTTCACTGTTGCCACCACCAATGAAGGTTGAGAGTATGGGAGTTACAACTGGATCTATAATGAGTTCTTTTAATGGGTCATAGTACGGAATATCGAACACTACTGCATCAGATGAGGTCTTTCTGAAACTAGCATGTAATTCCTCTTTGTCTTGTAGTACAACTAGACCATCGTCTAGGAAACCTACACCTTGACAGAGCACTTTGAGGAAATCAGTTCCTACTAGAAGGCTGTCATGACCAGAATATTTGATCTTGACCAGACTAAGGTCTGCACCTGGTGCAACATGAAATTCGTATTTTGCTCCCTTGGCTGTTGCCCTATATTCGAGGTCAATACCTGACCATAAATTCTCATAACGAATTAGCTTGAAAGAAGAGACTCCAGTGAAAGTTCCTCTATCACCTAAAAAGTAGTTGCTCTTGGAATTAGTCACATCATGCTGAGTCGGAATCACATCTGCTGCTCCTTCGAAGGTCATTACAATAGTGTTTGTTGTGTCTTCGAGCCAGAGTAGGATCTTGCTGGTTCCAAACCCAATCATACCTCCAGGAAATCGTCCATAGAAGAGGACTTCTTCATTTTCTATCTGACCTAGATTCTCCTGAAATGTACTCATCATCATCTCTTGTGCACTCTGGTAGAGTTCTTCTTCATTGAGACCCAACTCCTCCAAAGTAGAAGTGTCTATTGCATCACTATCGAGATCTGACCCCATTGTTCCTTCGATTGCTGGCGATATCGAGATGGAGAATGATGTGATAAACAGGCATACGAGTATAAGACTAACAGCCCTCTTCATGTGTCTGCCTCCCTTGGCACCATTTCTTAACAATTTCCATCCTTAAGTTTCTTCGGGATTTCTTTTGCGTTCGCAAGGTCATTGTTCTGCCTCTAATTTCGATTCAACCTCTTCTTCTTCCTTACTACCTCTCTCAGCCCGACTTTTCATTCGTCTGTACATTCTCTCATTAGTAAACACAATAATGAATGCAGGAATGATGCTGCCCACAATTATGATTCCTATCATCACGATTTCACTCACTGGAAATGCAATATCATATCGGAGGGGGTCTCTACCACTTAGTATCTCATCGAAATCTGAAACTCCATCGTTGTCACTATCAGCATCAAAAATGTCAGTCCCAGCTTCCCACTCTTCGATGTTTGAAAGGCCATCGCCATCTTCGTCATCATCCGCATCTGCAACGAGTGGATTTGTACCCGCTAGGTATTCCTCTCCATCAGACATGGAGTCAGAGTCCGTATCATACAGCAATGGATCAGTCCCATACTGCAGGACTTCAAACGAATCAGACAATGTATCGTTGTCTGTATCTTCCGACAAAGGATTTGTTCCAAGTGTCAGGACCTCATAGTCATCATCCAGTAGGTCGAAGTCCGAATCCGGGTTGATTGGACTTGTTCCATATGTTTCAATCTCTTCTAGGTCTCCAAGATTGTCAGAATCGGAATCACCGTTTGTTGGATCGCATCCATTGAGGTATTCATCCAGATTAGATAATCCGTCATAGTCTAAATCAGAAGCTGAATCATCCAGTGTAAGGTTCAGACCGAAGGAATACTCCCAGCTATCCGGCATCAGGTCTGAGTCTGAATCTGCCAGATTAATATTTGAGCCCAATTGATATTCCAAGAGATTGCTTAATGAGTCACCATCCATGTCGAGATGAGAGTCCGGAACCAATGGGTCGGTTCCATGTTGAATTTCATAAGGATCAGGGAGTAAGTCCGAGTCTGTGTCATTTGAATTTGGAAACGTTCCGAAGTAGTACTCCTGAATATTCGTAAGAGTGTCACCGTCAAGATCCCCTGCGGAGTCATCCACGAATGGATCTAGACCGTATAGAACCTCGTAAGCATCTAGCAATGAGTCTGAGTCAGTATCATTGTAATATGGATTCGTGCCTGCTATAGTTTCATCATAGTTAAGAAGCATGTCATTATCTGCATCACCGAAACTAGAAAGTTTGACTACAAAGCATTGATAGTATTCAGATAGATCACCTACAATAGTGCCCAAGGGGAATCCAAGTGACCAGGAGTAACCTGTTAGGTATATATTACCATCATCATCGACAGCAACCCCAGTGCATCTGTCAGTAGAAGAACCACCGAGGTAGGTTGATGCACCTATCCCAGTTCCCGTAGAATTCAGTCTTAAAACAAATCCATCTACGTTCCCTTGGTATGTATCGAGCAGAGGATCAACTAATAGTTGGTCATCGGAGCTAGTCCCACCAGCAACTATGACATTTCCAAACTTGTCAACAAGAATCTCATACGCTTCTTCTTGGCTTGTACCGCCATAGTATGTAGAGTACTCAAGAGTCTGACCATCGCTACTCAGTTTTGTGATGTAGATGTCTGAAGGTCCTGTCATCGTAGAATCTAGTGGATTAGCGACTGGAAAGTCTGAGGACCAAGTCTCACCAAGGACATAGACGCAGCCAAACTGGTCAACGTCTATGCCTTCGAGGGTATCATGGTCGGACCCTCCAAGATATGTAGAATATACAATCGAACTACTTGAAACATCCAATTTCACCAGATAACAATCGCTACCTCCGTTGTATGTGGAATCCAATGGGCTGTTCACAGGCATGTCACTTGAACGAGTTTCCGCACCAACATAGATGAAACCTCGTTGGTCTATTGCTACTTTCTTGGCCAAATCAAAATTCGAGCCTCCAATAAAGGAGGAAAAGAGGATTGTCATGCTTGACTCATCAATGACTGTGACAACACAATCTGCATCATTATTGTGCGAAGAGTCATACGCGTTTTTAGTCGGATAATCGGTCGAATATGTATACCCCACTACCACAATTCTTCCATCATCCGTGATCACACCATCATAGAGCGAATCAGAATCTGTACCACCAAGTAAACTGGAGAACTCAAGACTATCCCCACCAGGAGACAGTTTGAGTATGAACCCGTCGCCATTAAATATCGATCCGAGTGAGAGCTTGTGATCATGGGGGAAATCTGTGGAGGTTGTAATTCCAACAATATATGCACAGTTGGCTGAATCAACCCGAATTGAACGAGCGTACTCAAAGTCTGAACCCCCAATATAGGTGGCATAAAGAATAACTCCACTCTGGTCAAGCTTCACAACAAAACAGTCGTAGCCCCCATTGAAATCAGAATCATAGGGATTGGTTGTCGGAAAGTTAATTGATTCAGTATATCCAGTGACATATACACATCCTTCTGAGTCAACAGCGATTGCCTCGCCCTGTTCCCAATCATTCCCACCTATCCAAACCGAATAATCGATGCTTGCGGCGAACCCTGGAGAAGTCGGATCAAGTGGATCAGACCCAAGAACCATCAATTCTTGCCAATCATCGATCCCGTCAAAATCACTATCAGGTTCATCGGGGTATGTCCCAAATTGATATTCCTGATAATTCGTAAGAGTGTCCCCATCGGAGTCGTTCGCTGCATCGTCTATCAAAGGATTAAGTCCAAATTGAATCTCCCATCCATCCTGCATGAGATCAAAATCGGTATCATTATT
>JAEOST010000177.1 GCA_016840245.1 Candidatus Thorarchaeota archaeon | reverse complement strand
GGCTAAGGACCAGCCCTTACAGCCAATGGACATTATAGAGGTCTTGAAAGCTGAGTCGAATCTTCTGACACGACTCTATGATGTAAGAGTGGAGATGAAAGGAATTCCAAAGTCAGTCATGATAAATGCTGATGGAGCCCTCAGTCAGATGCTGTGGAATCTAATGGAGAATGCAGTGAAACATAATCCCGGACCTGATCGAATGGTGTGGATTGGGGGTAAAATTGTGGATGACACATTCCATCTAAGCATCTCTGATAATGGTCCTGGACTTGGAAGGTCTGAACGAGCTCAGATCTTTGAAGAGATACGACGTTTTGGTGGAGTAGGACTTCACATTGTACGTCGCCTCATCTCAAAGTACCAAGCAGAGCTCACTGCAGATGAACGAATTCAAGGATATCCCAGTGAGGGGCTCAAGGTCTCAGTCATCTTCAAAGTCTTGAAGTAATTCTATTTCGGTGTCGACCAAAATCATTATCTCGTCATCAGACAATGCACTTTGTGGCACTGGAGGAACATGCATGCGTTCTCCCAATACAATCTTAATCAAGAATGGATATGTCTTAACCCTGAATCCAAACCGTGAGATTATCACAGATGGTGCGGTCTATATTGAGGGGTCTAAAATCAGTGCAGTTGGTAAGAAATCAAATCTCTCAAGTCTGAAAGCTGATTTCGAGATTGATGCCAAGAACATGCTTGTGATGCCCGGACTTATTGACACTCATGTTCATCTTGCTCAGGCTCTCATTCGTGGGTGTGCAGATGACGTATCGCTGGTCGATTGGCTGAAGAACTATGTCTGGGTGCTTCAGGGGAATTTTGAAGGTGAGGATGGAAAGGTCTCAGCAGAACTGTGTATGGCTGAGATGATCAAAACTGGCACCACATCCTTCATTGAGTGTATGATTCACACACGTTATGGCTTTGATCAGATAGCTGAGTCCCTTGAGAAGTCTGGAATGCGGGGGGCTCTTTCAAAGATAATTATGGACTCAACTGGATACGCCGATAGCGCAGATATCATGTATCCTGGTATGGTAGAGGATGCTGAGGCGTGTCTAAAAGAGACCGATGAGATGCACAAGAAGTGGCATGGTGGAGCCGATGGTCGTATTCAGGTGTGGTATGGTCTAAGGTCTCTTGGTGCTGTCACTCCTGATTTATTTCAAGAGGTTGCTAGACTTGCAAGAGCTAAGCAGACTCGAATGACGATGCATCTTGGTGAAGTTGTTGATGATGTTCGTTATGTTCAATCCAATTTCAACATGAGGCCTGCTGAATTTGCTCAGAAGATGGGTTTGACTGGTCCTGACATGGTGTTTGCACATGGAATCCATTATGATGATAATGAATTGAAGATCTTGGCAGATACGAAGACCAATGTGTCACACTGCCCAGCGAGTAACATGAAACTAGCCTCTGGATTTGCCAGGGTTCCCGATATGCTTGAGAGAGGAGTTCCTGTTTCATTGGGATGTGATGGTGGGCCTAGTAACAATACATACGACATGGTACGTGAGATGAGACTTGCTGCTCTTATTCACAAGTCGTATGTTTCTGACCCACTCGTCGTCACTGCGGAGCAGGCTATTGAGATGGCAACATTAGGTGGAGCAGTAGCCCTGGGCATAGATGATAAGGTCGGTTCTCTCGAACCTGGAAAACTAGCTGATATCATTCTAGTTGACCTCACTGACTTAGGACTTGTTCCTCCTGTCAATCCTGTTTCGAATATTGTCTATTCTGGTTCTGGTCATCATGTCAATACAGTGATTGTCAATGGACAATTTCTCATGAGGGACAGGAAACTTCTGACATTAGATGAAACTGAGATCAGAAGAAAGGCAATCGAACATAGTGCTGCGCTCCAAGAACGTGCTGGTATTGACATTAAATCCAAGTGGCCCATGGTGTAGAAATGGTATGTATGGAATTGATAGTAGACACTATTTTCCTACAAGTATCATTGAGATTCCTTCTATTTGGTAACTGGAACTCGACTCTACAGGTCTATGAGTACTTCAAGCAATGATTGCTTCCCTCTCAAACAACCGCGCACCTATAATGAGGAAGACGATTGTGAAACCAAGGAGATAGGAGATATTTCCTATCAGACTCGCCAAGGATGCAGCTCCAGTGAGGGCACCCTCAAGAATCAGCACTGCATGGGTGAATGGTATTGCCATTACAAACATGCCAAATAGACCTCCGAAATTGGAAATGCTTCCAGTGAAGCCAAGGATTCCGATGACCATCGTAGGTACTAGCAATATGAGGTTGTTTACAGATTCAGCTGTTGCCTGATCCTTAGCAAGACATGAAACCACTATACCGATACCAATCGAGCAGAGCAACACCAAGAACTGGCAAAACACGATCAATGGAAGTGAGTTGAGGTCCACTGTGTAAAATGCAGTGTAGTCAATGGGTACATCAGGAAGTCCTGCATCACGGGCAATTATTGATCCATTGTAAACAAATACTCCTATGACTGTGAAAAATGTGTATATCGATGTAAGAATGAGACCAGCTACTAATTTTGATAGAAGAATCTTGATTCTGCTCATTGGTACAACCAACAGAGCCTCAAGAGTATGTTTCTCCCGTTCTCCTGCAAATGATTGACTGACATATGGTGCTGGTGCTAAGACAGAAGTCAACATGATGAGGAATATTGCCAATTGATGACCATAGGTCGATTCAGGAGCAATTGTCTCCCAGTGGAAACGTACCTCTGTGTTCCAGGTCCAGTCATCGTAGAGTGCATTGATGTAATTTCTTAATCCTGTTGCAACTGAATATGCTCGGTAGTTACCGGTATTTACAAAGAAATCAACCCATGCTATAGGATGATGTCCTGACGTATCGTTCAACAATTCTGTAAAATTACCAGGAATAACAATCCATATGGTAAGAGTTCTATTTTCGATTAATCTTGCACCCTCTTCTCTCGTAATATTGATAATCTTGCTAACTCTGAGTGCATCTGCATTATCGATAATATTTCGGAGGAGCTCAGTTCCATTAACACCTTCGTCCTCCAACGTCATGTATACTTTGGATTTGTATTCAACAGTTTCACCGACGATGAATGACAAGAACGCTCCCTGAAATAACCAAGCAAACATTGGGCTGATGATGAATCCCAAAATGAGCCATCTTGACCGCAGGACGGTCTTGATTTCCTTCTTCATCAACCAAGAGACCTTATTGTCCATTCGAAGACGCATCATAGATCAGCTCCCATATACTCCTTCACCGGTGACAAGACCAGTGAAGACCTCCTCCAAGTTGGCTGCCTTGTACTTGTCCTCTAATTCACTTGGACCTCCAACTGCAACAAGGCGTCCATCATTCAGTATTCCTACTCTGTTGCATAACTCTGACACCTCGTTCAGGTCGTGAGTTGTTAGGATGATTGTTTGTTTCTCCTCGGAGCTCAGTTTCTTCAACAGATTTCTAACTACTCTCGCCCCAATAGTGTCTACCCCTGTGGTTGGTTCGTCCATGAAAATGATCTCTGGTTCAATAATCAAGGAGCGAGCCACCAGAACTTTCCTCTTCATACCCCCACTGAAGGTTTTCACTTGGTAGTTTTCCTTCTCTCTAAGCCCAACAATGTCCAGTAACCTATCTGCACGCTCGTTAAGCACATCCTCGGGGATGCCATAGAATCCTC
>JAEOST010000176.1 GCA_016840245.1 Candidatus Thorarchaeota archaeon | reverse complement strand
CGCATTTACTTCCTGAGCACCTAGTTCAAATGCGTTGATATGACGAATCAACTCAGGGAGCGGAAATGCTGCCACATACCCGATTTTGCCAGTCTCTGTAAGAGCACCTGCCATCAGTCCATTCAGGTAATAAAGCTGATAGAAATCAGCAAAGTATGTACCTGCATTGGCAGCTCTCTGATAACCTGAGCAATGGAAGAATATCTTGTCTGGATGATTACCCGCGGATGTAATTGTAGCGTCCATGAAACCGAACGAAGTAGTGAAGACTACATCACATCCTTCATTGTTAATGAGATAATCAATTCTATTCTCTGCCTGGTCCTCAGGAACCGATTCGAGATACACAGTTTCAAGCCAGTCGTATTTATTTTCTACATACAGCCTGCCTTGGTCATGTGCATGCGTCCATCCAAAATCACCGATTGGTCCCACATAAATGAAACCTGCTTTGAGTGACTCAATCGCAGGAGTTGTTGTTGTGGTTGTCGTGGTGGTTGTGGTGGTTGTGTTTGTCGGACTTGTTGGTCCAGGAGTAAGTAGAACTGTTGTTCCAAAACCAATTCCAGTACCAATTATGAGGAAGATTACAGCCATAGCAGCTATCATGCCTGTTCCGTATGTCCTCTCTGACATTTGTTTGAATCCTCTCTCCATAAGAGAGGTTGCTAGTAAAGAGAACTCTCACCTAAAAATCCTCGTTTATTCTAAACTACTGTAATCATTATATTTGGTAACAACATACGAATAATGTAGACTATCTCAGTACAATATATAGGAATAGAACTCAAAGAGAGAGCTACCTATGACAAAATTAGAATATCTCATGGTCTACACTGACTCTGGGTTACCTATCTACAGCAAGTGTTTTGGGACTTTTTGTAAGACCGCATTCAAGAATCCTGAACTCTTGTCCGGGTTTCTTTCAGCTCTGCAGACTATGCCTCTTGCTATTGGGGAGGGATTGTCACTTGAGAGTGTTAAGATGGGCCCTACTCAAATGAAGTTCTCTCGCACTATGCCAACAGGTCACTCTGTAGTTGTGGGTGTGGATGAAGAAGATGATGCATTGATTAGCAATGTCTTCGAGAATGTCAACAAAATTCTTACTGCAGAAAAATACCGTGATTTTGACTGGACCATGGTTTCAGCAGATATAATGAAAGAGTTTGAGAAGGACCTTTTGGGATCTGCCTTGTTAGATGCACTTCATGACTATGGTGGTTTCGAAGATGAGTGCACTCTTGGTGACCAATGTCCTATGCATACCAATGCCTTCGTGGCCCAGAAGCAAGGTGGTATATGGGGCGCCATCAAATCTCGCTATGCTGCAATGCGAAGACGAATGGCTGAGAAAAAGTAAATGGGAAGGGGAATCCCCCTTCCGTTCAAATCTTGTCAAATGCTACTATTTTGTACTCGGACTCTACGATATTGATTGTGGCTGTGAACGAATCACCAACGTTGATACTGAGCAGATTATACCAGTCGGTTAGATTCATCCATGATCTTGTACCAGCCATCCACTCATAGGTTGTATTGTCAGTCTTGAGGACAACGTATGTGTTACCTTCATGGACATACTGAGTCTTGTTGAGAACTGTTGCAGTGATGTTTACATAGTCAGATGGTTCTTCCTCAAGAGTCCCACCCATGACTTCCACGTAACCCTCTCTAGCAGCTTGCACCAAATCTTCACCTGCAAGAGCACCTCCAGCCTCCTGCAGAAACAATTTAGTTGCATCCATAGCATCAACAAGGCCAAGTCCATACATCTTGATATCTGTGGGCCACCACTCTTCATCTACATAGTCCCAGACAACAGAATAGATTGGGCAATACCATGCATATCTTGTGCTTGTTTCATTGATTCTTACAGGATAGATAAGGGGCATCGCTCCAAAGTATTCATCGCGGTTTAACAATGGGTTACTGTTGAATACTGCATTTGTTGCAGCATCACCACTCACAAGGTGTGCATTTCGTAAGTCGTGGAAATAGATGCCCTCTGTTGTTGCTCGAAAGACACCGCTTAATGCTAGTTCTGATGCTCCTGGCGGGTGTAAGGCAATAAACGCCTCAACCCTGTTTGTATCAGGATTCAAGATATATCGAGTGTCTTCAGTCATCTCAAGTCTATCGTTGGAAGGTGCTACTATCCAGAGGAATCCACCTGCAAATAGATCGAATCCACTTCCTCTTCTGTAACCTCCCCATCGGTTCACTTGCCTCTCAAGCCATTCTTCGCTGTAAGCTTGTGTTATCCAGCCAGGAGTTTCATCAACAGAAGGAAATGCTATAGATGTACCATTTTCATAGTAAATGATAGGTCCTATAGCTGTTTCTACGAAGTTGAATGACAAATCTGTTCTTGTTTGAATATAGACAAGATCACCATTTGGATCCCAAGTCGGATACGCATATTCAAAGATCTTTGATATATCATTCAGATAGTTCCCAAACTGGATATCTTTATCCCAGAACAGTCCCTCTGCAAATGGGAAAGTTAGGTTTCCAATGACATCGACCTGAGATGGGTCATTCGCATCTACAATTATGAGGCCCTTCATGAAGTTCTCAGCTAGGACGTTTGTAGATACAACAGAACATGCCCAAACTAGTCGTCCGTCTTTAGTTGTTATATGAGATGCAGCTATAGCTACTTCTGATCCAATTTCAGCTATATAGCTTTGAGCGACAAACTCTGCATACTCACTTGTCACAAGACGTACCATATTATCAGGTATTGGGTTATCGAATAGTTCTCCTTCGTCTAGTTCCGCCCAGTCTGCATCAAATGTTTGTGCATTGGATACACCAGCTGTCCATGAAATCAACCCTGCGAATCCTGGCAATACTAGTATGATCAGGAGACCAATACATGTAAACGGCACTCGTATTCCTTCAAGCACTTCACCGATTTCACCTGGGCGAAATCCACTACTAAGCACCAGGAGTAATCCAAAGCTTAGCACGAGTCCTAGAACAGCCCATGGTAAAGTGGCCATCATCATGAGGCAGATGACTGCCCAAGATGCGGTTCCCCACACAAGTCTCATTGGTAACCATCTAATGAGCATGTGTGGTCTTAGCATTCCTCGTTTATACGGTAGCGGTACAGCATGTACAATAAGTGATAGCACTAGAAACAACAATATATTCAAAGGGCGACCTCCATCATTGGTTCACACTCTGTCACATCGCACATTTCACGAGCCTTTATAGTCTTATGTAGGGGTAGACTCTTCTTTCAGAGAACACTGCTAATTGCTATCCTTTTGATAACGCTTGACTGCGCCTCCTGCTGTCAATATATCTAGCATCAATTTGGGCAGCATTTGGCACTTCAAAATCTCTCTTGTTCTACTGACTTCCAATGTACCTTCTAGTAGATTGAGACACAAAGTATCTCCTTCTTTGACCTTTTGAGTGACCTCTGGTACTATCATTAGAGGTAATCCAACATTGAACCCATTTCGATAGAATATCCTCGCAAACGACTCAGCGATGATACACCCAACACCAAGTTCTCTTAGTATCATTGGAGCTTCTTCACGTGATGAGCCTCCACCAAAATTAGTGCCTGCTACGATGACATCTCCAGTTTTCACATTAGCAGCAAAATCTGGTCTAGGCACTTCAAATGTGTGCTTGGCCATCTCTGAATAATCCAACATTGTTAGATAGCGACCCTGAATGATCTGGTCTGTATCAACATTATTTCCAAAGAGCCAGCATTTTCCTTCAATGTGTGAAAGGTCCATCTAACCAACACTCCTTGGATCAGATATCTTCCCTGCTATAGCACTAACAGCTACAGTTGCTGGAGAAGCTAGATAAATCTCGGACGTACGGTCACCCATTCTTCCTCTGAAATTCCTATTCGTGCTTGATATGCATACTTCTTCAGGTCCAAGAACTCCAAGATGTCCTCCTACACACGCACCACATGTTGAGTTTGTAACAATTGCACCAGCTTCCATAAGCTTCTCAACATATCCAGCTCTCAACATACGAAGGTAGGTCTCCTTGCTGGCTGGAGTAACAATCAGTCTTGTGTTCGGATGCACACTCTTTCCATCAAGAATCTCAGTTGCTACTTTGATATCTTCGAATCGTCCATTAGTGCACGAACCTATGAATGCTTGATCTATCTCGATTCCCTCGAGATCTGTAACTGGTACTCCATTTGTTGGCAGATGTGGCTTTGCGACCATTGGTTCTAAAGACGAGTCGTTAAGATTGTAGGTACGCGTTTCAACATATTCTGCATCGTCATCAGGTAATACACCCTGCCACTTTGCAGTTGGACTCTTTGATTTGACCCACTCTCTGACGTGGTCGTTGACAACCATAAGACCACTCTTAGCACCTGCTTCAACACTCATATTCGAGATGGTAATTCTTGAAGAAACAGACATATTATCAAACGTATCTCCATGAAACTCCATTGAGAGATAGTTGGCCCCATCAGGACCCAGTTCAGAGATTATCTTAAGAATCAGGTCTTTACTCATGACCATATCAGGAAGATCACCAGTCACTTCTATGCGAAGTGATTCTGGAACTCTAAACCAGCACTTTCCGGTCGCCAGGATTATTGCAGTATCAGTTGCAGCCAGACCAGTTGAGAATGCATTGAATGCACCATAACTTGTAGAATGAGGGTCACATCCAATAATCAATTCACCTGGAATAACAAGTCCCATCTCAGCCATGACTTGATGTGAGATACCGCAATCAACATCACAGAAGTGCTTTATCCCTTGCTTCTTCACAAACTCCCTGTTCCTTGCATGTATCTGTGCGCTCTGAATATCAGAGGCCGGTGCCCAGTGATCATTGACCACAAGGATTCTGTCTGGATCCCAGACCTTCTCAACCCCCATCTCATCTAGAACTGGAATGACTCTAGAACCAAGAACCTCATGTACCATCAGAAAATCAATTGATGCTTCCACAATATCTCCCGCTTGAGCCTTTCCTGATTCAGTATGGCTAGCAAGTATCTTTTCAGCGATAGTACTGCCCAAAACATCATCCCTCTTTTATCATTAGCTTGATGGCGTCTAGATATGCATCTCCCATCCTCTCAGTCGTAACCGGTGTGATGTTTTTCCATTGATTCCAACACAGATCATAGGTTCGGATTTTTCCTTCCTTTAGTACGGATTCAACCGCTCTTGTGATTATCTCAGAGCCCTTTTGCAGTTTGGAATCGTTATTTCTCAAACCTAACCAGGAAAGCATCATAGATACTGCTAACACAGCAGCAGTTGGATTTGCAATTCCTTTACCTGCATGTTTTGGAGCTGAGCCATGAACTGGTTCAAACACACCATGATTCTCACCGATATTTCCTGCTGGAGCCATTCCGAGACCTCCCTGTATAGCTCCCCCGAGGTCAGTAATAATATCTCCAAAGGCATTTGGAGCTACTACAACGTCATAGTATTCGGGTTTCTTCAAACACCACTGAGTCCAAGCGTCAACATACGCATAATCCCGCTCTACATTAGGATAATCCCTTGAAACTTCATCGAAAACCTTTCGAAAGAGCTGACAGCCTGCTAATAGGTTGCTCTTGTCAACACAAGTGACCCGTCGCACATTATCACTTGGTGCACCATCTCTCTTCATTGCTCTTTCAAATCCTTGTCTGGTCACTCTTTCGGAACCCTTGCGTGTAATCACTCGTGAGTCAATAGCAACTTCATCTTCATCACCACGAGATAATGTTCCCCGTATTGGTGCGTAAAGTCCCTCTGTATTCTCTCTGATAATTACCATGTCAATATCTTCGTGAGTTTTGTTGTGCAATGGAGTCGGTACTCCCTCGTAGAGTTTTACAGGTCTCACATTGGCAAAGAGATCTAGCTCAAATCTAAGACCAAGTACGACATTATAGCCTGCTAGGTTTCTATCTGGAAGCCTTACCGATTCTCCATCTGAACCAATTGCACCTATGGCCCCAAGTAAGACAGCATCTGCTTCCTTTTTTGTGAACCCCTCAGCCT
>JAEOST010000175.1 GCA_016840245.1 Candidatus Thorarchaeota archaeon | reverse complement strand
CAAGCATTTCAGGATGAAGATGGTTTTAGATCATATTTCAAGGACAGAGTCTTTCAGGCTCAAGCTCCGATAATGCTCTTTGACGGTGACAAGCTGGTTGCTGCCACTGCACCTCTAAAATTCGAAACAAATGCTGGTGAAGGTGAGAGAATCATCATGAGGTTCAGAGGCTTTAGACCAGGATACGACTATGCTTGGAACAGATTGCTTCTTGAGTTCGCCAAACTCTGTAAGAAGATAGGATGGACTGACCTAAAGATACAGACCGGTTTTGGCTTCTCTACAAGTGGTGCTGAGGCTAGCGGGATTGCTAAAATGACTCCCGAGTTGAGCGAGTTTGAGATCATTATGCTCAAGAAGAAGGAGTAACGCAATAATCGTTAGGAGCGGAGAAAATGACTACCTCAACCACATTACACATTCTTGGAATCATCGGTAGTCCTCGTAGAGGAGGAAACACTGAGACTCTGGTGGATGAGGTCCTGAGGGGTGCCGTCGAGTGCGGTGCCTCCTCAGAAAAAGTATTCCTCAATGAGCTAGACATCGCTCCATGTCAAGCATGTGACAATTGCCGAGAATCCAGAAATTGCATCCATGATGATGACATCAAAGCTGTCCTTGCGCTCATGGAGAAGAGTGATGTCTGGGTCTTTGGTTCACCTGTCTATTGGTGGGGACCTACTGCTCAGTTCAAGGCATTCTTGGATAGATGGTATGGTGTTAAACAGAGTATATTCCAAGGTAAGAAAGTGGTTCTCACAGTACCTATGGGAGGTAGTGATGAGTACTATGCTCGTCACACGGTTGGAATCTTTGAGGATATCTCAAGATACCTAGGAATGGAGCTGGTTGAAATTATCGTAGCTCCAGGAATGAGGGGTAAGAATACTGTTAGTGAAAATGGTCGTTACCTTGACATTGCTAGGGAAGCTGGAATCAAGACAGTCAAGACGTATCCGTGTCAGTCTGATGGTCATCTGACCACGCATCATGTGAACCTAGATCAGGAGTCTTGTACGAACTAATTCATCCTAAACTTTGTGGTTCCCACTACACATGTAACTTAATACTGCGATTGTGTAGTAAGTATTAATGGTGATGGGTTGAAGTCGTATTTCCATGGAGTTATTGCTATTTGCTTTCTTTCTCTGCTGATAGTAGCATTCATTCCTCACCCAGCACTGACTCAAGTCACAACAACAATGAGTGAGAGTCTAGGTTCTCTTCAACCTATGATTCTTGAAAATACCTCAACAACAGAGTATTCCACTTGTCCTATCCCAACAAGTACTACATGTGCAGCCACTCTTGCACATCGAGGAGTATTAGAGAATGGTGTGGAAGTAAGTGGTAGAATCGGAATATGTGTTGCAATTGAATTTTGGTTGATGGAAGTTGGTAGTAATGCTATAGAGATGAATATCCGTTTGGAAAAAACTAGTAATCTTGAATGCTCGAATTATTATGTACGTTTAAGAATTTTCATGGATGGAGTATTTCAAGACCAAATACTGACATATTCGAATGAATCATTGCTGCTTCAAAATCCTTCTATGGGTGAATGGAAATTTACGATATCTGGAATTGACAGTACCTACAATCTGAATGTACAGGTGTCATACAGTACTCCAACATCCTCATCTATGCTGTCTTCAATCAGCTCAACAACACAGAATTCTACGAGTACACCTACTACCTCATCTATACTGTCTTCAATCAGCTCAACTACACCGAATTCTACGAATACACCTACTACCTCATCAACTACTGAACCAGTATCTGAACTAATGAGGATTTTAATTGTAGCAATTTCAGTTGGTTCGTTGATAGTGATTATTGTATTCGTAACACTGATTGTAAAACATAACAAATCTAAGAGCTGAAAGTCAGTCGGTATAGCTTTACTTAATCTAAATCATGATAGATTAAGTAATGGAATACCCGTTGTATTCTCAGTTCTATTCATTCGAACATCTCGATTTTCAAATGAAGCAACTACGTAGATGTCCACATCGAAGCAGGTATATCTGGGATGTACATCGCCGTTTCTCTCAACAAAGTAACATCATTCAGGTTGTAGATATCTATGAAACGCTTCGTACAAGGTATGTATCGGATTCCGGGAGAAGGAGCAATGGAAGTCCTTACTAGAGCACAAAAAATGGAGATGAACGGGAGGAGTATTCTCCATTTTGAGGTGGGCCAACCTGACTTCCCAACCCATGAGAGTATCAAGGTTGCCTGTACGGATGCTATTGACAACAATCTCACAGGATACGTCCCTCCAGATGGAACTCTAGAGCTAAAGAAGGCAATTCAAAACGAGATTGAGATGACTCGGGGTTACCGTCCGACCCTAGACCAGGTTGTTGTAGTGCCAGGAGGAAAACCTGGGATATACCTTCCAATGATCGCTACATGCAATCCTGGTGATGAGGTGATATACCCAGACCCAGGATTTCCTACATATGCTGCATTGTGTGAATATACATTGGCAAAAGCGGTTCCAATTCCTCTGAAAGAAGAAAGTAAATTCAGACTGGACCCAAAGGACATCGCCGCAAAAATCACTCCTAAAACCAAGTTGATTATTCTAAACTCGCCGCAGAACCCAACAGGAAGCATGATGACAAAGAAGGAATTGGATGAAGTTGCTAAACTAGCAGAGGAACATAGTTGTTACATCCTCTCAGATGAGATCTATTCTAAAATTGTGTACGACCAAGAGTTTCACTCACCCACATCATATGATGCAGCAAGTGAAAGGTCGTTTCTTCTAGATGGTTTCTCTAAATCCTATGCAATGACGGGATGGAGGTTAGGTTATATTGTAGTTCCAGAGGAGCTAGGAAGGAAACTCAGAAATCTCATGACACATGCCATCACTTGTACAGCACCCTTCGTCCAGAGAGCAGGGGTTGCTGCGCTTACTGGAAGTCAGACTCACATTGAAGATATGGTGAAGGTCTTCAGAGAGAGACGGGATTTCATAGTTTCCAAATTAAATGATATTGATGGCATCTCATGTATCACACCGCAAGGAGCGTTCTATGCATGGCCCAATATCAAAGAGATTGGAAAATCATCACAGGAGCTTGCTGATTTCTTTCTCGAAGAAGTTGGAGTTGCTTGTCTTCCTGGTACTGCCTTCGGTCCTGGTGGTGAGGGATACCTTCGGTTCTCTTACGCATCATCGATGAGCGTGATATCAGAAGCGATTGAGAGAATCACTAAGGTTCTGGAATGATGATTGAATACCATATGTATCTTTCATAGTTACTGATAGTAAGAATCAGTTCTTCCATCGAAGTGATTCTTGACAACACTTAGCTGACTAAGATATAGTAGTACTACATTGACACCAATCTGGATTATCTCAAATTCAATTGATGACAATGTGACAGTAGCAATCTCAGTCACGAACATAGCTCCAGTCAGTATAATGACGAAGATAGACACTATATTTGAAAGGTTCAGAGTATCTGGAGTTCTCTTGTATAGTCGCCATGCAACATAGAGTTGTATTAGACCTACTGGAACAAATATGATCATGATTATTATTCCAGGTAGGTTTCCTATTGGCAAAGAAGGAGCCACAAGCCAAATCAGAGGCAAGAACGATAGAATCAATCCATACGTCATAAGGAGAAATCCACCTGAAACGCATACTAGAATGAATGTGAACATAGCATTCGAGTCCCACTGTGTTATTGGTCCAGCACCAGTAGGTTGAGGTTCTCCATATCTATCGGGATAAGGTGTGTCTTCTGGAAAAACCATATCTCCACCAACTCCTTTTGAGGAAAATCGACTTATATGCCTGATTACTGGGTTAGGATAGTTAACAAGTTAACCTTCGATTCAAGCTCATCAGGAAACCTATTAGGGGCGTTCTCTCAAGACTAGAAAAGAAACTCACTAGGGTGGAAAAGAATGAAACGAGTAGCACTTCTGATTCTCATGACGTTATTGCTTACTCAACCAATTTCAACTGAGGGAGTGGAGGTCTCTTCAGAAGATGCACCTGATATTGTTCTACCATTTGAAGAAGGAGCAGAGATACTCCTAGCAGTTCCGATGGGAGGCAGTGCAAACATCACACATTCCCCAGAAGTCCGGGTCAATGACTCTGATGGAGTATCGACAGTCTTCTTCCGCTTCAATCCAGTGGGTAATGACACTTGGTTCAATGTCACAGCAACCCGAGTTGAAGGAAATTCCACCGAGGGAACATATACGGCGAGCTTCGAATGGACTCATACTTCAGTAGATTTCAAAGTCTTCGCGAATGATACACTAGGAGAATGGAGTGAAACAGGGAGTATAAGATATTTAATCGATTATGTGGGGGTCTCACCACAGCTCTATCTGCTAATCATCATCCCAATCATTCTCATTGTCATAGCAATGTATCTGAAGAAACGAAATTGAATGAGAATGAATCAGTCTATCTTGTAATGCTTGTTCGCATTCTCAAGGTAGATTCTATGCAATACTCTTTCAGGGAGGTTCAGGCCATTGATTATAGTACCCCCGGTTTCAACGGTATCGATATCCACAAACGGTAAGGGTACATTTCGAACCTCTGTTTCTAAAAGCAGTCGAAGTGAGAGATAACGACCGTCATAGTAATCGCGTTCTAATCCCCGGGCAAGGCAGTCTGTACCGAACATGATTCGATCGGAATGTTTGATGAAGAGGTCTCTAGCTCTCTTGGTGTCCTTGCTCAATTCTCGGGACATCCACCTAGCAGAACTGGTGTCTATCTTGAGATTCTTGTATGTACTGAGCATTCTATCGAGATTGTCAAGACGATGTGGTTCAGGTTGGGCAGCAAAGTGGGCTACCTGTAATCGTAGTTTCGGACTCCGGTCCAAGCGTTGTTCAAGTGCTTCAATGTGTTCTTCTTTTGTACCAAACGCAGCTTGGTCTGAATATCGTGTGGCAAAATATGTATCAGGGTCTCCAACATGGATCATCACTGGAATATCCAAGTCCGACAAAGTGCCAAAGAACTGATCATAACCCTCGTCATTCATTGGAGGGACTGATTTTTCTCCTTGAAGCCTTTCAATCCAAAATGGAGCGAAGTGAACCTTGGCGGCTCCATATCCTTGTTCCTCAAGTCGATTGACTTCAGGGATTATTTTGTCCATAGCCTCTGCGAAGAGAATCCAGCCACTGAAGTACTTGGCAAAGATGAAGCGATTGGGATACATGTTCTCAATTGCCTTGATTCCATTACCATGAACAATGAGTGATGTCTTCACTACTCCATATTCGTTACCAATGTCAACCATCAGAGGAAGTGCTTCGGAGTCAACAACATGCGTGTGTGCATCGAAGATAGCTCCATCATACTTGAGTCGGGAATCCAGGGGTGTCACCTGATTTTGCCGTTCATTTCACATTGAAAACATTGTTTATGACGGCCAAATAGGTTTGGAGCAGTATCAAAAAAAAGCGAAGCCCTTTTGTAGCTTTGTGGTTCGGTTCAGTTAACCACATTGATGGTTATTGGGAGATGAAATAAAAATGAAGCGCGCGCTTAGTTTATTGCTGGCCCTCTCAGTGATTGGAATTTTCCTAATCACTCCAGTAGCAGCTGCAAATAACCAGGGATTAGCCTGGGCAGTAGCCAGTGGAGACCGATTTGAATACTCAATCTCAGCAGATTTTGAGTACTATCCATTTACAACAGAGGCTTTCTATATCATTATAGATGCAAATCCAGGTACAATACCTGACGATGTAACTACGTTTGGTCAAATTCCATCAGTGTCTGCTGATGAATTCTGGGCAAATGGAACTTCTGCGAGTATATTCCCAGCTACATGGGCAGTTCCAACTGGAAACTACACACTCTTAGGTTCTCTAATTGAGGATCAAACTCTTCCTGGAT
>JAEOST010000174.1 GCA_016840245.1 Candidatus Thorarchaeota archaeon | reverse complement strand
TCAGCAGTAGTTTGAAACCAAGTTCACTAGCAGGGAATAGAATTGGGTCCAAAATAAATGGATATATCAACGGCTCCCAAAAGTGATGTGTAAAAGCTGTAATTGGATATGCAATGACTCCATATCCACCGAGAATGTTACTCATCCATCTACCAACTCCCTGTGTGTCAGGGCATCTTCGAGTTCCCATCAACTCAGGTTTCAGATGAGTTACAATACCTGCATCATTCAACACCCAAGTGGGCATGAATAATGCTAACGAAAATAAGCAAACTAGTAACCCGCTCATCAAAGTTAGAACAATAGGATAAAAGGCTACTAGGTCACCGACGATTAAAGGATTTTCACCCATTGTAGGATCTCCTCCAAATAACCACCCTTCAAGAATATCTCCAACCATACCTGCAAATGCCAGACTGAATAGTGCTGGTGCAGTCGCTCTGCGAAGCATTCGTCCTGCTCCAAACTCCTTACCTATACTCATGATGCTAATATCATAGGATTGCTTCTTGTAAAATGTCGTTACAAAGAGAATGAGTGCAGCTATCGGTATAGCAAGTAGTGCATACTCAATTATCATTACAGGAATTCCGATGATCATCACCGTAACAATATTCTCACCCAAGCTTGAAACAGGAAAGATCGATAGAATATCAGTGGCTGGTACTGTCACAGTCACCCGTAAAATCAATTCAATAGCCACGTAAAATCCTATAATGAATATGAAGAATGGTCCGATGTAGCGCTTCTTACTATTAGTTGCCATTGAAATCCACTTTGTCAGACTCAGGATAAGTATATCTAAGTTTGTTGGATAAATTGACAGAATGTTAATTGATTGAAAGTTTGTTAACTCTGTGGATTAACTTTGAGTCGTAGAGTATCCTGTTATTTGCCGATGCGTAGCACAACAATTATTATTACTTATAACATAATAGTAACTATTAAGTAGGGGTTGTGTAGAGAATCCTACTTGAAAAAGGGTAGTTAATCAAGAGTGGACAAGTCATGCAGGTGATACCAGTAGAAATGGCATTGGAACTGATGGCCATATTTGCTGGTGTGATTTTCTCTGTGATTGCACTAATTGGCATATACTACTTCTCGGCTGAGATGCGTTATCGCAGATGGGCAAGTTCCCAGCTCTTCTTTTCAATTTCATTTCTTCCTGTGAACATGTTTGGTCCCGGACTGATATACGTAGGACAATTCATCGCCATGCTATTTCGTGTCATTGCTAGCCTGATGTTTCTAAAAGCATTCTCATGGAAACCACTTAGAGCATCACCCATTCCCCGTCTCCACATAGGGGCGTTCATAGGAACGCTACTGTATTGGATCCCAGTTGTCGGATTCTCATTAGCTCCTGAATATGCAGCAATACCTACATCTCTTCTGATGGCGTTTTCATTCGGTGTCGTTTCGTACCTGATTCTTTACAGGTCAATAACAACAACAAGATTCCAACAGCTTGTTGGATCTTCATTCCTTATCTGGTCCATATCCAGCATACCAATGACATTGCTTCCTTTTTTGGAGCAGATAGTCTTTGTTGGATATATCCAATATATCGCTCAGTCCATGGTGACAATTGCAATGTTTCTGTCATTCCTTGAAGACATGCAAATGAAGACTGAGTCAAATTTACGACTGACTAGAGTATTAGGGAGCATGGTCACTCACGACCTTCGTAATTTCTTGAATGTTGCCAGAAGCGCTATGGAACTTATGGATTTATCAGATCCTGAGGACATTAAACTTCACTCAATTGCCATAAAGGCACTGGATTCTGCTGGGGATTTCATGAACGAGACCCGAGATGAGATACTGGCGTTGGCTTCGATGGAAGGTGGTAAACAAGACCTAGATCTTGGAAGATTGGTTGAAGGAGTGATATCCCGGGTCACCTCCGAACATAGAGAGAGTGATGTCAAGATTGAGTTTCCACCGATAGAGAATTGTTTTGTATACACATCTCCAATTATTGCACAAGCTATCTGGAACATTCTTGACAACGGGGTAAGATACTCGGAAAACGGAACGGGTATTGCGATACATTGTGTTGAAGGGAGAGGTGTTGAACTTCATATCTCAGATCGAGCTGGCGGACTCAATGACAAAATAAAATCACAAATGACCAGTCTGGAAAGTGGTACAGCTGGACTTGGACTTGGAATGACAATGATTAGGGAATTGTCCACCATCTGTGATGTGCATCTCAACATTGCTGACCTGATAGAAAATGGTCAAGTTGTTGGTACAACATTCATTCTGTCTTTCTTTCCAGCAATGAATCCTGTTTGATTCTACCAGAGAGTATTCCAGAGCGGTGGAATACAAAGGGCTAGAATTATCATAGAAAATACAAAGACCACAATACGTGCCTTTGAAACTGGAACTGTATCATTCAGAGGACCAGGATGGTCTCCACCCCTAGACATTACGAGTATCAAGATTGCCATGGTAAAGTAGCCTGTTACAAACATAATTCCTAGAGCGACCCATCCAATCATTTTGTGCCGCTTACCACCTGCTACTGAACGAAGAGCATGGCCTCCGTCAAGTTGGCTGATTGGAAAGAGGTTCAGAGCTGTAACAAGCATCCCGACCCAAGCCGCAAATGCAACTGGATGCATATAGAGAGTACCGCCCTCTGGTATGTAGCCACTGAATACCATCTCAACAAGGACAAAGAGGTAGGGAACATCAATGGAACCAGTCATGTTAGGATATGCTCTGTCAATTGCAGCAAGTTGTTCAGCTGTTACCGGGACAGATAGTAAGAACCCGATGATAAGGACAACAAAGGTCACTGCAAATCCTGCTAGTGGACCCATTATACCCATGTCAAAGAGGTCCCTTCGATTCATGGTTGGACTCTTCTGCTGAATGAATGCCCCAAATGTACCTCCTATCCAAGGTAGACCTGGAAGGAAATATGGGGGAGTAGCTTCAATATTTTTGTTCCGGGCAGTTAGATAGTGTCCCATCTCATGAGTGAAGATGATTCCCATGAGAGCAGCCATGAACATGATCATCTCCCAAACGATGGTTAGGGATGTATAGCCACCAGGATAGAACAAAGTCAAGAATACTGGACTGGTGACCTGCAAGAGAGCTGCTAAAGCCATGGTTGCAAGTGTAGCAATGAAGAGAGCGTAATTGATAGTGACATCACTCTTAGGTGGGATTTGAATTGGAACAAACCGAACGAAGTATACACCTTCATCCTTGTCATACCATCTGACAACTGGCCATACTTTCAGCCTCTGAGTTCTCAAACTCAATTCCTTGAAAACTCTATCTTGCTCTTCAGTATCAGGCATGATAGATTCTCGCCAGCGAATTGTATACGTAGGCATACCATACTCCATAGAATATGTGATTACCTCAAAGTAACTTGCTAAAATATCACTTAGTTCAGTGAAAGTTGGATAAGTGATCACCTGAGATTGGTACTCATCATCTAAAGACAAGTTTCATTGCTCTCCATCTGGTCGTATCGTCCACGAGTTGTATCCCTTTAAGAGCTACGCCTTCGGCAGGTATTTTAAAAACGAATCCTCCACAGAGAGGATTTCAGAGTGTGAACGTATTGGCAAAGTCATATGCCTCATGTACTGTCATGAGAAGATTCATTGACGTCTTCACAGAACCAATTTGATGAACATTGATGCCAGATTCTTTTA
>JAEOST010000173.1 GCA_016840245.1 Candidatus Thorarchaeota archaeon | reverse complement strand
ATTAGATGCTATTAATATATAATATGTGTGTATATATGATGCTTGGCGCCAGAAGATACACATAGACCCCCGAAAGGTCTTCCAATGAGGTGTCTGAATGAGTGACGAAGACTATTGGGTTGATATAACGAAGCGATATGTGAACCAGTTAGTCTTTCTAGCGATTTTGATTCTCGTGATTCTAGTAGCAGTACCCGAATGGACCTTCAAGGGTCTCTTTGCGGTCTTAGTCACTGTGATCTATTGGTTTGTCTTCATACGGAAACCTTCCGAGGTTGAGTGATAAGCAGTAATCTACATTTTGACAAAGCCGACTTCGGATACTTGAACCATTTTGTTAATATGTAATGGCTGAGAACGTCGAACCATGCGTCGCGCTGTTGTCCTATCATTTCTGTTTCTATTAGTATTTATGACTCCCCTCGGAGATGACAGGTCGTCAGTGACAACTCCTGACACCTATACTCCAAGTCAAGGGGTTTGCGCCATCGAAAGAGACTGGTCTCTCAACATTGTCGTAATAGGTTATGATCAAACGAAGATTGACGAAGGCATTCTCCTCACAGGAATGCCTACAGACCGTGTGTATGTAAGCGAGTCAGTGAACATCACATACAATATTGACTACAACTTTGAGTACGCAGACTCATCCTATTACAATGACCTCTGTCAGGTCATGCTTGACAACTCGGTGAATGGAACTGAAACAGGAACCAGGTTAAATCAGACTGCATTGCAGTATCAGAAGGACCACCTGGACGAACCTCAGAGGATATTCTATCCCCGCAACGGAAGAGTGATTGACGCGTTTGCAGTAGAAGACTGGCTGGTGGCAAATCCTGTTGTAGCGCCTCCTGATTTGGGTTATACACTGTATTTGGTGAACTTTTCAGAGTTTGACACTCCAGACCTAGAACACTGGTATGACTATCATCCAGTCGATCCTGACACTGGTGAGGAACAGGACTGGTTCAGACTTGAATGGGACAATGCCCTCAATCCGAATGTGACCATGGACTATCCGTCATTCGGTGGAAGATACAACCTGCAGTTTGTTGATCCAAGTGCACATCAGTGGTACCTCAAGTGGTGCAAGATCTGGTGGAGTGAGTTCATCGATACAGAGTATGACTTTTGGACCGAGGACTTGGAGGATAAGATGGCGACCCTCGACATGGGTGTACCAGCTGACGTGGATGCTCTCAATGTGTACCTGCAGGAATGCATATGGGACCCCATTAACCAACTCTTTTTCCCGTATCAGCATGATCCAGCGAAATACGTAGAATCAGGCACACTCAAGGGTCTGGTCATCTGTATGGATGTTTCTGCTGGAACCTCAATAGAGAGTCTCGAGTGGGTTACCAATGCAGAGATGCAGAAGAGTGATCTGGAGGAGCTCTATCCCTTCATTGACTGGACAGTGGACATCGAGTTCTTGAACATCGACCAAGAACCTGCTTGGAACAGTCTGTTCTGGATGCACGCATATGTGGACAGTGGAATCGTCATCGTTAATGGAGGAGAGATGTTTGATACCATCTACGATGTGATGAAACCTCAGTACACTGTGGATGATGATAACATCAACGTGTTTGGAGTTGTATTCATCAAGAAACAGATGGAGATGCACGTGTATGGTAGAACGTACACTGGCCTTGGAGGCCGTGGACAGACAGTTATCTGGAAGTCTTGGGAACGATATTACCGTCCAGACGGAATCACTCCAAAGGATGGTATCTCGTCAGTCCAACTTCATGAGACCATGCACGCCGTAGGTTTCCACCATACCTGGCAGCATGAGCACTACTCAAGTGACTTCACATCGAGTCCAATGGGTTACTTCGCGTTCCAACCAGGAACAGCGACCTATGACAAGAACTGGGTGCAGGGTACATACCTCGATCAGATGGAGGCTATGCTTTGGGATGACTTTCAGGTCCAGCAGGCACTATTAGGTCCCAGTGAACGTCCTGAGACCTATATCGCAGAACAGGCCGCTGAAGATGCATTTGCAAGAGCAAGGGCATTCTATGATGAGATGGACTGGATGTCAGCATATGAAGCTCTGACTGAAGCTCGAGACTGGACAAGGAGAATGGTGTACTCACAGATGGATGATACACCACCTGTCATTGTGTCCTTTGAGACCAATCCAGATCAGATTGGAACATCATCATTCCTCTACTCAGCAATCATCACTGATAATATGGCAGGTATTGAAAATGTGACATTCTTCGCTCAGATTGACGAAGGCGTCATCTACACTTCCCCCTGTACCAATAGTGACACTAACTGGACAGTCACAGTGCCAGCTCTCGGTCACACATCTAATCTGACAATGTGGGTTGTAGCTCACGATTGGGGAATGAACAGTGTTTCAGGTGGTCTGATTGAGTTTCTTGT
>JAEOST010000172.1 GCA_016840245.1 Candidatus Thorarchaeota archaeon | reverse complement strand
CGAATACTGGCTCGGGTCGCAACCCCAAGATCCTCGGTAGATTTGGAATAAACGATTTCGTGAATTACTAAGGCTACCTTAACTTCTACTCTTGGAAAACAAAGTATTATTAGCAATGGTCCACAATGGCAAAAAGAAGTTCGCTGGGTTGACCGACGAGGGGTAGGTCAGCGAGCATGCCCCAAGGAATGAACTCATCAATTACCCCACAATGTGGGATTTGACGCCTTCTCCCGTTGGTTATACAGAGGGAGGCATAGGTAGATGAATTACACAAGATTGAGGATTCAGATTCTCTCTATTGTTTTTGCGTTTATTTTTGTGATTGGTCTTGTACCACCTGCAGTGATGGCTGGTCAGGAAGCTGAGATTAATGAAGGGGTCTTTAGAGATCCTCGCATTCCTATTGATCTTGATCGAATCTACATCTTCTATGATCAGGACGATCCCACGATGCGTGAGATTGCAGAAGGTGTAGATGAGATAGTATCATACAGGATTGCCACTGTGAATGCAATTCCAACTACTTCACTAATCGATCTCAGATACTGGCTTACAGATGAACCTTGGATTGCTATCTACGCATTCAATTCCAACGCAACTCATGTTTATTTCAACGAGAGGTCCATTCAATGGTACGAATTCTATGACCTCATAGGTCAAAGTCGGTCAACCCAACATGTACTTGGAATGGGTAATACTATCACACTGTCACATGCATGGAACGGAGTGGAAAACGTCTACAGTAGCGATTCTGAAGTTGTGGATGCCTTCATTCTTGTTGTTCATGATATTTGGTCCGTTGCTGAGATTGCCAAGAAACGAGGTGAGTCAGATTATCTTGCTGTTGGAGAAGACTTGGAGAAGATTGCGCTGCAAATCTACGCTGACAACTTCGCAGGACTCATCGAACGCACTATAGAGCCAGTGAATTCAGTGGGTGAGATGGACCCGATATCCTCAGAGGATAGATGGCAGAGAATGGCTGATGACCATCCCTCTACAATCCGACCAGTAGCCTATCGTGTGAGTGAGGATGGTGACAAAGAGCAGTATGAATTAGACGATCTCCCTGAAGACTACTCACCTATGTTGACAATCTCCTCACAAGCAGAACTTTCGCAAGAGGATTTGGTGGTTGGCGAGATACCAAAGACATCAGGACTCAGAGGTCCCATGGGTAAGATTGCGGACAAAGTCCTTAATGAAATTAACAAGCAGGGCTCTACAATTCTATCGATACCACATGAAGCTCATGATGATATATTCGACGCCTTTGCTCCATTAGGTTCGATCATCACTGATGACTACAATGATGAAAATGAGCTCAAAGCATCTATCCTTGCAGTGAAAGAACAATTCCCCGCAGGTCATGCGATGAAGGACTTGCTTGAACCCATGCTCAAGGCTCTTTTCAATATGCGTGGTGAACCTGGAGCGATTATCTCTTCCATTCGAGAGCTCATTACTGCCTTCCTTCCCTCGGAAGTTCCTACTGAGATTATTGATTGGATGATGGGTACTATGAACTTCAATGCAGAATTCTTTACTCTAGTAGATGAAGCAAAATCTGAGGGTAAGGGTGCATTCAGTGCGGTACTTGGTCATATGATGAGTAACATCCTTGGAACGCTCTTTAACAAGACTCTAGCCGCGACGCTTGGTGTGACTACTGGACTTGCAGACTACGTCCAGAGGAGTACTGTTCTCTTCACGTGTATAGCTGATTACCTAGCCAGTCTTGATTTTGATAGGTTTACTGAGAATGTAGGAACCAATCTTCTGAGAACATCGCTTGGAGCATTCTCTTTTCAGGATGGCGAGGACATTTGTCTTGATATTCTTGCAGTAGTTAAGGTTGGTCTGACTGCCGTTGAACTGATAGATGTCTTTCAGACTGAATATGTTGCAACTGCACTCGAAGAACTTGTTTTAGAACTAGCTGATGGTCCATTGGGTCTTCGTGCCCCAGATGACCTTGTAAGCAGCCTGATGCTTGTTGTTCAGGATGTTCATGAAGCCACAACACCGATGACTGTCAATGAGTTCAGAACTGAGATATCCTCAATCCTGAACTCAAATCTAACGGCATCTGAGCAAGCATCGTTTGGTGATACACTTGAAGACACAATGACAATGTTGGCTTCATTCTATAATCCGAATTTTGGTAACAGTATTGAACCTACGATGTTCGACATATCTGAGACCATCCTGAGTTCCAATGATCTTGATACACCTGACCATGATGATGCGACATCTGCACTGGAGAATGGTCTCAAACCAGTGCTAGCCGCCGTCGCCATATCTTCTGGCAGTTCAGACTTGAAGGAGATGATCAGTAGTACTGTGAATGATTTCGATACTGAGTTTGGTTCTGTCTCTGATGTAGTGTCTGATGCCCTAGACACCTTTGATCTGGACAATGTGTTAGATGGTATTCCTGATGCAGAGGGATCTCTAGATACATTTGGAGATATTGCAGATGATGTCTTCAATATTCTTAACGATGCTATTGGCAACTCCTTCCAAGGTGTTCTTGATGGAGTCCTTGTAGCTGTAACATCGTTCTTTGGGTCTCATCCATGGTTTGATGATGTAACAATTGATACAGTGAAGGAGATAATCGAGAATATACTTGAAGGAGCTGAAGACGTTGAAGATGCAGTAGAACTAGCACAGAAGATCGCTGAGATATTCGAGAAGATTGCTGCAATAATTGCCTTACTTCCTGCAGCTAGACAGGAAGCAGCGGACTACATCAATGGTGCAATTCGTGACGGTGTGGAGGCTTTCAAAGATGGTGCACATTTTGCCCTTGATGGTGTCATTGACTGGCTTCAGGACAAGATTGGCTATGTTCTACGAATTGTCGAGGACGCAATTAATGGCTCTTTCAACAATCTGAATGATATGCTGGGATTCGATGGGCTACTAGGAATTGATATTGGCGATTGGTCGTTCTTCGATATGGATTTCGGTATATTCATTCGACCGAACTTCAGGTTCCTTGAGGAGTACTTCTTCAATTGGCTTCGAAGTTTAATTCTAGACGGAAAGGATTGGGATAGCTGGGAATCCGTTGGAGCCTTCGCAAACTCAATTTTCTTTGCATGGGAGATATCTCCGACCCTCCACATTGACTTCTCAATTACTGCCTTTGATGCATCTCACAATGACTTCATTGAGAAACTATTTGATTTACTCGGTGGTGGTTCTAGCTTCAGTGGGTATGCACATACTACAATACGACTATTCACACTTCGCAACCTCAGGTTTGTAAAAGGCAACTACTTGGACCTTCTTGATTGGTCATTCGGTGTTAGAATTTCTATCAACCTGGGTATGAGTCTACTGGACATCTTGATAGGCGGTGCTGGTGGTGGAGTTTTAGAGAAACTGGGTGAGTTCATTGGTTTGAACACCATTGGAATCAACCTGTGGTTCTCATTTGAACTGGACATAATGGTTGACAATGTCGACCCGAAGTCTTCGTCGCTGGCTTGGTTAGTGACGATGGGAGCGTCTATCGCAATAGGTCTTGACCTCGTCATTGTTGGCATTCAGCTGTATGGCTCTATTGAGATTATAATATCGTATGCACGACATCGAGCGGAAGGCTTTGTACTTCCTATACGGAAAGGTGTTCGGATCATTCTCACGTTGAAACTGAAACTGATATTCCTACTCTGGAATTGGAAGAAGACTTGGACCTGGGAGTGGGGTCAACCAGAGGACTTTCAAGTTGATCCTAATGACCCGAACTTCAACAGGTCAGAGATGGGCCCTGATGCGGACAACGATGGTTTGAGTGACTCGTTTGAACGGAAGTATGAGGGTCTCGATATGAACGATCCTGATAGTGATAACGATGGGGTCGACGACTATCATGAGGTCATGATCATGGACAGCTGTCCCTCGGACCCAGATAGTGACGATGATGGGTTAACAGATGCAGAGGAGTGGGACCTAGCAACAAATTGGCTTGAGAAGGACACTGAGTTCGACGGGCTAGATGACTATCAAGAGGTGAAGATCTACGGCACATGCCCCTTCTCATTTGACACTGATGGAGACGGACTCACAGATCGATACGAAATTCTCCATTCGTGGAACATGACTGGAATAACTCCCACTGTG
>JAEOST010000171.1 GCA_016840245.1 Candidatus Thorarchaeota archaeon | reverse complement strand
TGATAATCAGGTCTGGATAGTGCGCGGCACATCCCACCTTTTCTCTGGCGACAAAGTGATTGTAGAGGTCCAGAGTGGATGTGTCTGGGTTAGGCTTCTGCAGAATGAGGTACCAGTCGGTCTGGCCTTTGTTGGCCCCTCACGATTCGTGGTTGATGCGATTGTAGAGACCAAGATGGGAGCCATTGGAGAGAGTGTGTCCAAGAACCTTCAGGGTGTTCAGGTCTATCTTGGTAAGACCGAACTTGAGAACATATCTGATCGAACATCTGCAGGTGCATTGAAGGAACTGGGTTTCAATGATGAAGCATCTCTGCTGGACGCTGTGAATAATAGAATAAGTGACATGCGTTCAAACAATCGTAAGATCGATATTGACAACAAGAGTGGAGACATTCTTCTCGGAAAGGACCAGGATGAGAAGGATGTAGTGATAATTTCAAAGGGCAAGGAACTTGTCTTTGTCCATGATAAACAAGTAGCAGTATTAGGAGGCGACAGTCTGGTGAAAGTAGACAAGGAAGGAATAGCCATAGGCAGTAGAGATGGAAGGACCTTGAGAATAACCGATGACGGCATTAGTGGCCTAGACGAGATTGTAGACATCGCACCCATTGTTCGTGGTGCAATGACAAGTGCAATGGTCGGGCTTAGTGGTGGTCTAAAGGGACTCAAGAGGCTGAAAAAGGCTAAACATGTGTCTGGTCATTATGGCCACCGACGCTACTACGGTCCTGGCCATCGTTATGGTGCATACGAATCAGTTGATGACTTCGACTGGGACGATTAAATAGTTCACCTGCAACATATGCACGGTTGCACGTCCCTGCTGAAAATAGCAGGGACACCCTCTCTTTATGCTCTTATTTTTGCTTCTGAACTGAATGACCGTGGATGAATTTGGAGTTCGTATAGCGAGTAGTACTTCCCTCTTCTTGCCATGAGCTCAGCATGTTTTCCAGACTCAACAATCTGCCCCTGTTCTAGGACGAGAATTCTATCGGCCTTCACAATAGTGGATAATCTGTGGGCAATAACAATAGAGGTACGACCTGCTAGAAGTGCCTTCATTCCCTTCTGAATCGCATGTTCGGTATAGATGTCGATGGAAGAGGTCGCCTCGTCAAGAACCAATATCTTTGGATTAGCAAGCAATGCTCTAGCAAAGCTTACCAGCTGACGCTCGCCCTCTGATAGTTTTGCTCCTCTCTCACCAACCTCTGTATCAAAACCGTTCTCAAGACTCTCAAAGAGCCTTCTTGCACCTATTGCTTCTGTAGCCTGAAGGATCTCATCATCTGTGGCATCTGGTTTTCCATATCTTATGTTGTCACGAACACTGCCCATGAACAGGAACGGGTCCTGTAGAACAAGGCCAATTCGGGACCGAAGTGACTCCTGTGTCACTTCTTTGATGTTGATTCCATCAATCTCAATAGAACCAAAGTTGATGTCGTAGAATCTGTTTAGTAGGCTGACAACTGTCGTCTTTCCAGCTCCTGTATCTCCTACAACTGCAACAGTTTCACCTGGTTGAATCTCTAGATTGAAGTCCTTGAGAACAATGACATCTTCAACGTAACTAAATGTGATATCTTTGAATAATATGTGACCCTCAACCTCTGGCATGTACGAAGCATCCGGATCATCCACTACTGTTGGTTCTGCGTCAATTACATTGAAGACTCTCTCAGCCCCAGCAAATGCACTCTGAACCGATGTATAGAAGTTAGCGATTATCAGAATTGGCCGGAAGAATTGGTCGTTGAACTTCATGAACATGACCAGTGTTCCAAGGGTCAATGTTGGAGGTCCTGCCATCAATCTTGGCACACCGAACAGAAGTATGATGAAAATACCAAGTCCCCCGACGAATCTTATCATTGGGAAGAATGCGGCCTGCGCCTTTCCTGCGTCAATATTGGACTCGTAGTCAGCTCGATTGAGCTCAGCAAACCTTTCAACACTAATTCTCTCCCGTGCAAAACTCTTTGTCACTTTTGCACCAGAGATACTCTCCGCAAGGTTGGCTGTCACGCTGGAGATGGTTTTTCGTGTTCGTCGATATGCATTTCTGAGCTTCCTCCTGAAGTAGATTGTAGTGAGAAGGAGCAATGGAACCACTGTAAGGGTGACTATCGCTAAATATACATCCACT
>JAEOST010000170.1 GCA_016840245.1 Candidatus Thorarchaeota archaeon | reverse complement strand
TGTCCGATAGACCGCTATGAAATATATGATGATTGATACACATATCGTGAGTATTGGTATTGGAATGAATACTGGTAAGGTGGGATCCCCGTCAGGAGCTAGAAATGGGCCAAGTTGATAGAGCCATGAGATGAAAACTGGAAGTGAAACAAGACCAACATGTAGTTCACTGTATATTGCACTCAGCATTGTCCACTTTGCAGAGGATTTGCCAACTAAGAAACGTGCAAACTGTATTGGAAATAGAAGTCTAACGATGATGAATTCAGTATACCATAGAGGGTTAGAGAAACGAAAACCCGAAAACCATGAATCATCAAAATACTGCCAAACTAAAGCATTGATACAGTCAGGTCCCGGTCCAAAATCAAAGTGATACCCGAATGGTGAAAGAATGACAATTACTAGAATAAGGACGAAAAGAATTACCTTTGAGGTCATAGATTGTTTTTCGATATTCTCATCAGAACTCGTCATCAACGTCTCATTCCATAGTTCAATCGATTTCCGCGAATCCAATCTCTTAATTCTTATCAGAGCAATTGTATGTTGTTCGAACTTGATGATGGAATTCAAAGTGAGAGCTGTGTGGTTAGTTAGATAAGCTAACCTTTTTGAGTAAATGTGAACGCCATTGTGGCTCGTGGTTACAATGGTTAAAACCGATGGTTTTCGAGGACGTGACTTCATCACGCTTCTCGATTATACTAAGGAAGAGGTCGAGACTCTAATTGATGTGGCTCTCGATCTTAAACGTAAGTTTGCCGTATGGGAACCCCACAAGCTCTTGGATGCAAAGACACTGTTTATGATATTCTATAACCAGAGTCTACGTACAAGGAACTCTTTCGAGGCTGGAATGACCCAGCTGGGCGGCCACGCACACTTCTTGGATCCCAGCAAGATATATGCTCCAGCGCTTGAAGGCGATGAGAAGGCCTACTCAACAGAGCGGGTCTCTGATGTCGCACGAGTTCTCTCCAGGATGGGCCACGGCATTGCTATCAGGTGCTATGGAGACCCCGTTGGGTGGATCTATGGACGTGCTAACGAAATCATCAGGAATTTTGCTCACTGGTCAGATGCTCCAGTAATTAACATGGAGTGCGACAAGTATCATCCATGTCAGGCACTAGCTGATGTCATGACTGTCAAAGAGAAGTACGGTACATTCAAGGATGTCAAGTTCGTCATGAGTTGGGCGTACTCACCCTCTGTGCATAAGCCACTGGCCGTCCCACAGAGCGCAGTCATAGGTGCGGCAAAGATGGGCTGTGAGACCGTACTTGCTCATCCTAAGGGTATGGAACTGGATGATGAGGTCATCAAGCAGTGCAAGATATACGCTGAGGAGAACGACTCAAGCTTTGAAATTGTCTACGACATGGAAGAAGCATTCGAGGGTTCACCACAGGTAGTGTATCCCAAGGCATGGACCTGTCGTGAATTTATGCCTCCATGGAACGACAAACCTGAGCTTGATAAGTCTCAGGAAGTCTTCGATAAGAACAAGCACTGGATCTGTGATGATGACAAGATGAAGATAGCTGGTCCTAGGGCTCACTACATGCACTGTCTTCCATGCGACCGTGGATTCGAGGTATCGAACTCTGTTGTTGACGGTCCTCAGTCAATCGTCTGGGACCAAGCTGAGAACAGAATGCATGCTCAGAAGGCTGTCATGGCACTTTCAATGAGGTAATTCTCTGGATTGGGGGTTTGGATATACTGATTCAAACCCTCTCTTTTCTATTCATCCAGAATGATTAGTCACTAGTTTATTCTTTCTTCTTACCGCGATAAGGTATTTCACCTATATCGATAACAGGAGCCTTTTGAAGTGTGAGTGTGAATACATTCTCGCTTGATGGTTCAATCCTAGTGTATTCTACTTCTCCACCATATTTTGTCATCAACAGTCTTACAGTAAAGAGGTGCAAATTCAAAGTTGTCTGAGCTTGTTCGAATGAACTGAGGAAATACGCATTAACGTCTTCAGGCGTTGGCTCACCCTTTGACCTTATCTCTATTTTTGCTTGATCATTGAGTTCTGAATATTGAATCGTAAAGGTTGGAGTGTCTGTATGTTGATAGAGGTAGGTGATGATATTTGTTATAACTAAATCAAGAAATTCATCTGCAAGAATTTGTACTGTTGATTTTGGAATATCTAGCAGTTTAATGGAACAGCGTGAACCGAGGATCTCAAAGATGTTTGATAGAGACTTCTGTAGGATTTCATCAATTTCAACTGGATATGTTTCTCTACTCCTCTCTTCCTTCAGTCTTATCAGTACAGCTACCTGCCTATTGATTAGATTAGTTTCTCTTCCAATATCTAATGCCACGTCTGATAGATCCATTATTTCATCTCTAGTCATGTCTTTAGACGAGAACATTTCCAAGTAGAGAATCATTGCTTGGAGGAGGTTCCCAATCTTGTGGCCCCACAGATTTAGGTAGAACTCACTCTCTTCCATAGCTTTCTCAAGTTGTATGGTTCGATTCTCTACTAGCTTGGTCAGATTCTTTTGTGGTTCAATGACTGATGAGGAAATAGTCACAATAGCAATCAATAGCATACCGAATGTGAATGTGCTGTACCATACTAACTCAATTACTTGTAGTGGATTCGTCTGGGATGCAAAGATGCCTATTGCTAGTAGCCATAGCGTTTGAGCTAATACTGTGGACAAATCGACTAATTGCCGCTCTCTTCTCCATGCCTTTATGTATCTGCTCATTGCCATAATCAACGCGATGGGTACTCCAATTAAACTAATCCAGGCAATAGGGGTGAATCCAGAGAGTCCTTGGCCAGTCGGAGTGGTTACAAAAACTGGGTCTGGATTAAAGAAGAACCAAAACGCAATTGCAGGTACTATTACCAATCCCCAAAAAAGAGCAGCTATTTTCTGTCGCGGAGGAGCCTGTCCCTTATTGGTTAATGATCCGAATAATACTGTTGGACCCAATATTATACTAAATGCAATAACAATAGTTCTGTTTCTGTCACGATCTGCAAATGGTGATAGACCTGCAAATGCAGTGTTTGTTAAGATATATAGAAATGCATCCAACATCATGTTGACAGCAATTAAAACAAGTACTAAATTTCTGAACTGACCATCCAATGTATACTGGGCGAACGAATATGTGAAGATAATTCCAGAAAGAATAATCTCAATTGGCACTATTATCATTAACCAGAAGCTCATTTGTACTGATTCGATAGTTATGTATGGAACACCAGAGGCTAAAACGATGAAGATGCTTAATACGATAAGAAGAAAGATTGATAGAAGAATTCTCTCTCCTTTTGTTAATGGACGCACCTTGGTCATTCAAATGACTCCATCATACTAGGTTCTTTACCATTTATAATGCTGGTTTTCATATGTTGAAACTTTCTCAATTAATAGGAATCTAGTATATCGTCCGACAGTAGATTTTAAATCCCCTATCCTGAGAGTTTGATACACAAGCTCTTTGTGGTAGGTATCATGAAACGAAAATATCTTGCTATCGGAATATTACTAGCTATCTCTGCATTCTATGTCCCCTCTGCCCAAGCAGCAACATCGCAGGGACTAGAATGGGGCGTTTCAATAGGTGATCGATTTGATTTCCTAGTATCAGTAGGGGTTTCTGAATTACCCTTGCACAATGAAACATTTTATCTCAATGTGACAGATACTCCCGTAATTCCCGATCCCTTTGATAATTACACAGAGCTTCCACAACTATCCTTTAGCGGTCTATGGACAAATGATACTCCTATGGGGGAGAGTCTCCTTCTCCTATCGTATGCTCCAACAATTGCAGTGCCTATTGGCAATTGGGACCTTCTCTCTCAAGTTGCTGAGAACATGACGTGGTTCTGGGATGAACCTGTGAGTGTTGAGATAACTCATGATGATTTGTATCGTTGGGGATTCACCTACACGTTCAACTTTACTGGGGAGCAATGGGAGATTGGTGCAGTCTATTCCAAGATTGATGGCTTCTTGGTAAAACTAAGCTATCTTGTTTATAACGAGTTTCTTGGAGAGTACACATTTGGATACTGGATTTACAGAAACGGTGTGCTTCCAACAATTAGTCATCCTTTGGATGTCGTGATTGGTGAGGGTGATACTGGCTACAACATCATTTGGACTGGATACGAATCTGAGCCAGCTGCCTATGAGATCTATCTGACCAATGTTTCTGGCACGTATTTGGTTCAGGAGAATCTCTGGAACTGCACTTGTGAATTGTTTGAGTGGTCCCTTGATGGCCTTTCCTTTGGAACCTATGCCCTTTCACTTGTTCTCCATGAAGCAAGTGGTCTTAGCAGCTACGACACAGTCATTGTGGAAGTGGAGGACCGTACAGATCCCATCGTAACGCATCCTGAAGATATCATATACACTGTTGGTGT
>JAEOST010000169.1 GCA_016840245.1 Candidatus Thorarchaeota archaeon | reverse complement strand
CAAGCATATGTGATACTGCTGACAAGAAACAAGTATCATCATCAGCATAGATTGTCGCAACCCATTGTGGTCCATGTTGCGTTTCACGTTTATGACCAAGTGCGAGTGAAACGAGAATGTTTCTCCGTCTACCAGCCCAAATCTTAACTCGTGTGCCAACATCTTTGAATCCTGACATATTTGTATCAAATGCATACCAGTGATAGATTCCGACACTCTTTGGCATCATTTTCGGATTGCTCTGAAGAAGATAATAGGAATCAGAGCCAGTTACTTCCTTCATCTCAATCTCATCATAACGCCAATCAATTTCAGACACCGGTCCAACCCACATATTCTTCATAATGAGTTTCTCGCTCATGCCAATACTCTTAGCTAGTTTGATAGGGGCAGGATTGTCTGTTGATAGTGTAAGTCTTAGTCGAGAGATTCTCTTTTTCCGTGCAGTTTCAACCAAGAAATCTGTCATAACATGACCATATCCAGATTCGCGAAAATCAGGATGTACTCTCAAGGTTTCCATCCAACCGGTCTTTCCTTTATCCAATACTTTGAGATTAGCAAATGCTACAATGGAACCATCATGCTCTAGCACGAATGGATTGGAGTTTGGGTCTTTTATGATAGCATCCAGTTCAACATTGAGATGATCATGACCTTCCCAAGTTTCTTTAGAAATCTCCAATATCGCTGCTCGATCTGTTTCTTGATACGGTCTAGGTTCGGGAGTCATGTCTTGTAGTTAGGAACCATCCCTTTTCACTGTTTATCTTTTGGGAAGATTACTCTGTACTAAGTTTCCAAGTTGCATTACTGATGACAGTCTGCATACCCTCAGCCCCCTGACTGATGGTACCATCTTCATCAACGAGGGGATCAGGGATGAGTTTTTCCACGGAAATCAATCCTTGTACTACAACAGTTTCACCAATAATATCCTCATTCCAATGAGGAAGACCTTTCATGTAAAAGACAGCTCCATCAGTAGTAACCACAACTGCACCGCCCTTTGCATTCTCTGCTCTCCCTTTGATTATTCCATCACTGTGTTTATCATCTGACATTGGACTTCAATCATTGTGTAGATTGATTCAACAAATATGTTATGTGTGACTAAGATTGTGATAATCAGCTATCACCTATTTGCCTTTAACTTTCATCAATACTACTACAACCGCTACGATACCAATGCCACCCGCAGCAATGACGATTAACATCGTGGGATTACCCAGAATTCCATTGGTTGGTACTGAATACGAAATTGTGGTTTCATCCTGTGTGGTCGTTTCAGACTCTGTTGTTGGTTTGGCAATATCTGGTGTTGTGTATGGTGTTGTATAAGGTGTGGTATATGGTGTTGTGCAGTATGATGTTGTAGTGGATTCCCATGTTCTATCAAAGTCTAACAAATCCATATTGCATGTGGATTGTATAGATAGATCATTATCATAATAGTAATAGTCCATGTAAGTTACAATTCCTGTAGCTCGATGAATCGTGAAAGTTTTCCACTGTGTTACTACATTATACGGTGTATCTACTGTTGAACCATCGACGTAGATATAATTGTCCTCAACGTTAATAGATCGTTCAGGTAAGTGGTCTATTTCATCCAACGCATAGTCAGTCAAATCCCATGAACCCGCTTGAATTGGGTATATCAGCCTTGAGAATCCGAAGTAATCATCATGACTTAATCCTTCGACCACATCCTGCCATTCAAAGTCTGGATAAGCAATGCTAACACCACCATTATCCAAACACCATTCGCTCCCAAGCCATACACCAACATCCCCTTCTCCGAATGCGAATAGCGACGAAGCTGTTGTTTCAATGAGAACTGCTTTATTATTACTTGAAATTCTATCAATCTCCCATTCAATAGTTCTCACGGGTTGTGTTTCGAATTGTTGCACCTTCTGATATTGCCATGTAAATGTATCACCTGGTTTTATTCCCCATACAACAGTTCCAGTAAAATCAACATCAGGCTCAACTGGTCTGTATCCGGCGTCTACTAATTCGTTCTCCACATTTTCCATGAACTTTGCATATATGTTCAAAAATTCCATATTGTATGTTGTACCAGAATCACCAAATGCAAAAATCATGAAAAGTCCACGATAATTAAGATACTCCTCATATGCATCCATTCCAAATCTATTATACAACGGGGAATCGTCAGTTAGATCTAAATCATGATGAAGACTCGTTTCAGCCCAAGCGTCGTATCCACTTGAATATTCATAGATCTCGATGTAACCATCCCATCCACTACCTGGACGTCCGCCTTCTTCCTCATAGTGAATACGGATGATTTCTTCACATGATTCATCTTCTAACCAATCGTGTAGGCAAGATGAATCTTCAATGGTAACGCCACTCGGTATGTTAACAT
>JAEOST010000168.1 GCA_016840245.1 Candidatus Thorarchaeota archaeon | reverse complement strand
GATTACCTCAATGGGTGGATAAGGTGATTTATAATCAAAAAGCCAGTTCCTTTCTACAGGTAATCCCCCAACATAACATAGGAAACTTTCTGTTTTATCTAAGATTGAATCAATATAACCAAGTATGATGTTACTTGAACCAGGAGCTACTCCACAGTCAACAACAGCTGTAACTCCTTTCTCCTTTGCTATCTTGTCTAGGCTTAACGCATCTTCCTCGAAGAATGAGATATCTACTATGTTCTTTCCTGCTTCAATTACTGCTTCAAGAGCCTTATAACCTATAGACCAAGGAAGAGCTCCAATTACTAAATCAAAATCCTTCACAATATCTTTGATGGTATTAGGATTGGATAAATCTGCACATATTCCATGAAGTTCATGATCATTTGTCAGTTTATCTAAAGCTTCTTGGTTAATATCTACTATTGAAACCTCAGTAGAGGGATCTTCTGCCAGTTCTCTTGCAATAACATTTCCTACATATCCTGCTCCTAAAACAACAACTTTCACATCCAAACCTCGACGTAAACAGAAAAAATGGATGTCTTAATTCCTTTCTTTTGTTACGAAGATGGATTGTTAATGTTGACACCCATTAGGAAAAGAGAAAGGACAGAAGGAGGTGCAATGGATTAGCTGAATTAGATATACGAAGTAGCAGAAACAGCTCTCTCCTTCGTCAGACACACTCTGAGGGGTTGATATTATTCCCCTTTCAACTGAAGTACACCTTGTTCTATCCTTAAGTACCCAGAAGAGATCTTTGACATGAAAAGAGAAAGGATAAGGATGTTCAAATAGGCAAGGAGATTTCGAATACACAACCATTGGCATCGACGAGTTCAATCCGTCCACCATGTGATTCAATTATCACACGAGCAAGATACATCCCTATACCTCTATTCCCATGCTCAATGGGATTACCCCTGATGAATACCCATGGTTTATCTTCTTCTGAAACACCAGGACCATTATCTTGAATGGTGATTTTCAATGAGTCCTCGATGTCAAAAATCGAAACTTGGATTCGGGGTGATGGACCGGCATGCTGAGCTGAGTTTCTGAAAATGTTCATCCAAACCATTGGCATAAGCCTGCTTGATGTTGATTCCATGTCACGTGCTCGTTTAGTTGCTGCTACTTCTATAGAAAGTTCGGGGTGAATTGTTTGAGCTTCTGCGGCCACGTGTTCAATTTGAAACACCAGGTTCATTTCAACATCTTGTGGAAAATTTGAGAATGCATCGAGAAGACTAACCATACTCTGTCCTATTTTCAATGAGGTAGAAATTTGTTCTTGCGTACTTTCTGTATTAACTTCTGTCAACATGCCAGCTAGTTCAACACTTCCTAGGAGAGCATGTAAATCATTTCTAATATCATGGCGGAGGAGCTGTGTGTACACCTCCAGTTCCCAGCGACGTTTTTCTAAGGTGCTATATTGTTCTTCGGTCTTATTCGCATAGGTATGAAGCATGATAGATGATATGATAATCAACGCTGCAACGAGTGTATCTGTGAGGAAGAACTCTATTGTTTCTTGGATTGGTAGATTAAACTGGTATATACTACTAAATCCGAGTGTGAAGAGAATTACCAAATATTGAATGACAACATACCGTGGTCTAAGGAAAATGGATCCAACTAAAATGCAAAATGTACCCCATATCAATACTCGAGGCAGATCTGTTGGAATCCAGTCAGTCGTAAGTGTGTAGATTCCGATGGGAATAATGCTTGATATTCCCACTGTTATTGTTGCTGCTAGGTGGTACCATCGTGATCTCGAAATAACATATGCCAATAGGTATGTTAGTGATACAATGTGATAAAGTGGTAGTTGCGTTATGTCGGAGGTTGATTGTGCGTAAAGAAATACGGGAATTCCCATAACGAGAAGTATTGAGAGAAACCTCGCCTGTTGACGTAAACGTGCACCTAAGATAGCTGGATGTGGTTGGAATAATGTGTGATCAATTCTCGAAAGAATTCCTACCTTTGTTGGAGCATATTCTGAATCGTTCAAGGTTTCATTAGTCCCCACCTAGAGTTAGAAGAGAAACTTGAAACTCTATATTTTACTATTCCTCGCATGTTACTATGCGAATAGAGAAAGGACGGAAGGAGGTATCTTACTAAACCATCCGGACAGCAACCAGCATTCTAGTTTTGTTGAAATAGATCTTGAGAAGAAGCAGCCAAAACAGCAGCCTATGACGCTGCTCAGACGCCACAGGCTTTTGTTGCCGTTTGGTGGACCTCAGTCGCTGTTCCGCTGAGGAGATGTGAGGAGAGAGATGGTAGGCGTCGGCTGGGGTTTAAAAGACGCTTATGATTCGAGGAATGTGGTGCGTAGTTACGCCGTGGGAATCGACGATGTTGAGGGTTGTCAAAGCCGACGCTCTTGTATTATAGATGAATATACCTTAATATATACTTTGGTTATGTATTCACAACTATTCTTATAGCGCTTTCTTTGTGATAATACACATCTTCGTGATGACTACAATCATTGCTACATTCATAACTGCAAAGAAAATTAACTAGACATGGTTGTGGGAAATTCTCTACTGAACTTGTCAAAATAAAGAGAATTGAAGAGAACTACTTCTCTTCAGTGGGAATTTTCCTTATTCCAATTCTCTTCTTCGTACTTGTACAATAATGATACCTAGTACCACTGTTGCTGGAAGACCAATCAATGAAACTGTAGCTACAAGTTGTGCGATCTTAGATTCTATACTCATAGTTTCTTCCGCTGGCAGTGGTGGAGTTGGTGGGTCCTGAGTATCTGATAACACATAGAGATGGGTTCCACTATAGGCTGCAATATCCATTGAGCCCTTAGTACTAGGCGCATCAAAGCACCCAACTACTGGATCTAGTATAGCCTCGTTTCTCACATAGTGCCAGAGGAAGTTTCCAGTATGCCCATCTATGACATTGATGTATTCATGATTAGTGATGACCAAATCTAATTGGGCATCATCATTCATTTCACCAAACGCACAGGTCGAGTATTCTGACCAAGGTTCGTATAGAGGATAGCTAAGTTGCGCATCAAAACTCCAGACAATTGTAGCCGTGTCATCATATCCACGCACACCATAGTTTCTAAGATTCAGTACTAACTCATCAACGCCATCATTGAGATATAGGTCAGCGGCATAGACTTCTCGTATTGATGCTCCTGGTGATACTGAGTACATCTCGTCTTCAATGGCTGGTTGCGTATCAATGACTCTGACCTGAACGCCTGAGCTCAGTGCAAAGTCCTCGTATGTATCTCCATTGAAGTATCCAGCATCTATCTCTTCGATATCAGTGAACATGTTGTACTCCCACATGTAGGCCCCTGTCCCTCCGTTGTATACTCGAGCGATGTTTTCATCGCCACCAAAGACCGCATCAAGTGTGGTTGAACCTCTGAAGTATCCTACTGCGAGATGATTGTTGTCATCAGTAGAGTTGACACTAGATATGTAGCGCAATGTACCCTGACTATACCATGCGAGATACGCTTCAGAACCGAATGGTTTCTCAAAGAGGACACAAACTTCTTCTCCAGCCCAGAAAGTATGGAAGTTTCCTATGTAGAAGTCGACGACCTCAAATCCGACAGGTGCATAGATGTATCCAAGCTTAGCAAAGGTTTCTCCCTCTGCTAATCCGATTGTATCATCATCGATACGGAACCCAATATCTGTGTTGCCTGAAGCATCGATGTTACCAAATCGAACCATGTCTACTTTGTTACCTGCTGAAAATGAAGTTCTGATAGTACCAGTAAATGTATCCCATACTGCAAGATGGTCATCATCATATGTGATGATAACCTCATCATAGTCGTCGTGATCTAGATCAGCCGCCCAAGTTCCTTGCACTGTATATCCAATATCCTCATCCCAATACGGAATGTGTGCTAGATATTGAGGTTCTATTGATGGTTCAGCAAATTCGAGACCATCAAATGTATCGAGGTATGATGTTAGAGGTTCTGCAGGGTAGTTCCAATAGAGTGTAACAACTGAGTCTTCCCCATTATCATCAAAGTCAGCAGAGCACAGCAATCCTAAGTTATTCTCAATGAAGTTGACCCACATTGGAAGCCCACTTCTGCCATCAAGAGCAACCAGCTCAGTGCCGTTAACACCGATAGCTACATCAATGCCTCCGGTACCACCAAAACGACCGGATGTAGCACTGACTCCAAATATATCGTATGTGTCTGGTGCAACAAGCTCGGCATCATAGTGCCACTGCATCCTACGAGTACCAACCTCAACTAGATATGCTCCTCCATCCTTGGTGAGGACGAAGACCTCTGCAGTATT
>JAEOST010000167.1 GCA_016840245.1 Candidatus Thorarchaeota archaeon | reverse complement strand
TGAAGTGAGTTTACAATGCGCGTATTCGCTGTATCAGGATTCTCATTCTCAGGAAAGACCTTCTTGCTTGAGCAGATAATCCAAAACCTGACAAAAGAAGGATTCACTGTTGCAACTATCAAGAGTTCATCTGAGGATATCCGAGCACCTGAGGGAACAGATACTTGGAGACATGGAAAAGCAGGGGCAAGTCCTACAGTTCTCATCGGACCAAAAACCTCAACGGTCAGATTCGAACGGACAGTCAGTATCACCGAAGTAGCTAAGGTTCTGAATGTTGACTACCTGTTACTTGAGGGCTTCAAGCAGATAGAGATTCCGAAGTTCTGGTGCATCGGTGAAGAGTCTGAACCCATCGAAACATTACCCAAGACTGTGAAGGCAATAGTGATCTGGGAGGGAACTTCACTGGATACACCTATTGAGGGGATACCTACTATATCAAATGCAGAGATAGATACGCTTGTGGGCATTGTAAAGAATGAATCAATTGATGTCGAGTCACTTCCAGGATAGAGAAAGCGCCTTTCGCAAGATATAACTGGAGTGCGTTGGCCCTTCGAGCCTATGAAATGGAGCCGTGTCTATGCATGCATCTCGTTATCATTTCTACTGGCCATGATGTTTTTCGCTCCGGCTGGTGTAGTGAATGATAACAGTGACATTACCTTGACCACCAACCCAGAGATAAAACAGATGACCTCAGCGGATACCTTCAACATGGAGTCATTGTGGGATTCCATATTTTCGCAGGTCAGTCTTAGCAACATCAGGTCGTTGGTACAGACTATTTCAACAGTGTACCCTCAGAGAATCTGGTATCCTTTAGATAGAAATGGGTCTCAGACTCTGTTGGATTGTTGGGAGTTTGTCAACGATACTATATCTGACTATACTGATGGTGAGCTTCATTTCAACTTCAGAACTTCAATGCTCAACCTGGTAGCAATCAAAGAGGGCACAGATTCAAACTTGGCCCCAATCATTATCTCTGGAATCATCTCCAGCAGGTGGTCCCCTGGTGCTAACGGCTTTGCATCTAGTGTTGCAGCAGTTCTCGAATGTGCACGAATCCTTCATAATTACAATATGACAAATGATGTTTACTTTGTATTCTCTAACAGTATCTCCTATGGGTATTCATTCACCTACAATAGTGGTAACCAAGGAATGGAACATCTACTCAATGAGCTGGTAGATATGGGTAGAACTCCTGCAGGAGTAGTCTGGTTCAATCGATTACTCTACTACAATTACGATACCTTTGGACAGGACATCAAGGTCTCCTATGACTTCCTCATGAATCCCTATGATCCTGTCAGATATATCCTAAACATGGCTGAGGATATCTCAGCAAGGTCAGGTACTGGACAGGTAGTTATTGCCAACAGGACATACGATGAGGCGTGGGTTCCTACAGGAGCCTTTGAAGGTTGGGAGCGGGGCATTCCAAGCATAACGATAGGTCAGTTCTACAATGACTTCGTCTGGACCTCTGAGTATGACACTTGGAACTTTGGTCAATATCTGTTCGATAATGGCGTCGATGCTGTTGGCCTTGTATGTTCACTTGTTTCAACAATTGGAAGATTAGGAAATGGAGATGCTCCAGAATTCTCGTCAACGGTTACTCTGGGAGCGCACTCGGCGTATGAAACCGACTTACATCTAACAGGTCTATCCTATGTCAACATCACTGTCACCTGGGATAGGAACTTCTCAGTCGCCACGGACTTAGTAAATCGGTTTGATCAATCAGTATACTTCCGTAACGAATCTGACCAAGAAATTCAGATGAGCTATCTTGTTGAAAATCGTGGTGTTTACACCCTGCAGATTTCTAACTCAGGGAATGAAACAATTAGTGTGACCACAGTCCATTCGCAGTATCAAGATCTGGACTGGGATGGCTTGGACGATCTAGAAGAGTACATCTATGGAACAGATAGCCTCTCAGATGACACTGATTCGGACCTCTTATCGGACCCTGACGAACAGACTCTAGGAACAGACCCTCGAGCTTCAGATTCAGACCTTGATGGTGCAATAGATGGAATTGAGGTCGCCATGGGCAGCGACCCGCTTTTGCAAGACACTGATTCAGATACACTTCTCGATGGTTTTGAGATAGAAAATGGTTACGACCCAACTCTTGCTGATTCTGACCAAGATGGACTAAATGACAATGTCGAACTTGATCTTGGTATTGACCCTCTCAACGAGGATTCAGATTCTGACGGCCTCAGTGATTATGTTGAACATGTAGAACTCAATACGAATCCATTATCTCCAGATACGGATGGGGATGGTCTCAGCGATCTCTTCGAGGTCCTTAATGCTCTTAATCCTCTATCCACAGATACCGATCTCGATGGTTTGAGTGATGCATATGAAGTTGAACATTGCCTGATGCCTTTTGATGCAGACACAGATCGAGATGGCATTCCGGATGGTCAAGATTGGGCTCCAACAGAACACTGGATTAACGTGATACCGTTCATTGGACTTGGAGTCTTTACTCTGATGATTGTCTTAATCTTGGCTCTCAAGCGTCGTGCCTACATGCGAGGTAACTAGAATGACTCTCGAGGACTGCTCAAAGACAAGCTGCTCTGTCAACAATGTATTTAATCCACTTCGAGCGCCGAATAGAACCATGAGAGGTACTTGGTCCAGAGTATTTACTGCAGTCCTGATGCTATCATTACTACTAGGACCGATGCTAATCACTACGACTACTGGTATGGATTCAGTTACCGTTGACCTAGTAGATGAGTCAATCCCCTCGGATATCACATACTTCAATGCTACGGAACTTTTCGAAGACATCTTTTCTACGACCTCTCAGGATAACATTGGAAATCTCACAAGGGACCTCTCAGAAGACTACCCAAGTAGAATGTGGGAGGAGAGCGGTCCAAATCAGAATCTAATCGATGCATGGGATTGGGCGGATTCGGTCCTTCAGACAAACACTGAAGGCGATCTCTCATTCCAGCAGGTAACAGACTACCAGAGCCTTCTTGCAATAAAGAATGGTTCTGGGCCAGCACCTCGACCAGCAATTATAATCTCAGGAATCATGGATAGTGAAGACTCCCCGGGAGCTAATGGTGGCGCAAGTGTTGCGGCAGTACTAGAGATTGCTCGGGTTCTTCACAATTACACACTATCTTGTGATGTCTACTACGTCCTACTCAACGGTTTTCATGAAGACAATAACTATGATTTGGGCGGGAGAGCTTTTGTTCAGTGGCTTGAGGACAACGAGATTAAGACTCTTACCGGGATGACGTTTGATAAGATTCTCTTTCACCGTTCCGGATATCTATATGGTTTCAAGATATCAATCAGGAGTGATTCTCCAGAAGACCTCTTCCATGACGAGGATTGGGTTCCTCAGTTTTTGAGTCAAGCCTCTGCAGACTTTGGTAATGGATTTTTACAACAGGTTCCGGACCTAGAAATTGCAGAGCAGTCAATGGCTTATGAGATGTGGCAGGTTGGACGTCCAGCAATGCACATCCAGCAGGGCTACCCATACGACCCGATTTCAAGCACTGCAACTGATACTTGGGACAACCCAGACTTGAGCTTTCTAAAAGCAAAAGATCTTGCTGCATCAGTAGCAGGAGTTGTTGCCTACATCGGACTACTAGGAACTGGTGTTGCCGCTGAGAGAAGTATGAGCGATTCTCTAACACCGGACGAGAGCGATGATATGATAGTCATTGTATCCAAGAAAGGATATCTCAACACAACTGTTACCTGGGATGGAAATGCTACGATTCAAGCAACTATCACAGATATATCTGGTCAAAATATCCATTACAATAGAACAGAAGATGACAACCTTATCGTTATGAAATACCTCGTGCTAGAATACGGAAGCTACATGGTCAACATAACCAACTTGGGGGTTGTTCTTACTAATTACTCACTCATTATCACCGCTCATGAAGATGTGGATGGTGATACACTCACTGATCTTCAAGAACTCGATGTTGGGACCTCTCCTTATCTCCGCGATTCGGATGGCGACCTGCTGGATGACGACTTCGAGATTGTAACTGGCACTAATCCAAATTCAGCTGATACTGATGGAGATGGTGCTACAGATTATGATGAGTACATCTGGGGATCAAGTTTGTTATCTAATGACACTGATGGAGATCTTATCGGAGACGGTATTGAAGCTCAGCTAGGTACAAATCCAACTATGCCAGATTCAGATTTGGACGGTCTGGATGATTACACAGAAGTCTATGTGATTGGTACAAATCCCATCAGCGCGGATACAGACCTTGATGGGCTTGAAGATGGTTTCGAGTACGAGACCGGGTTAAATCCTCTCTCTCCGGATACAGATGGCGATTCCCTGAGTGATCTGTTCGAGGTCCTGAACCAGTTGTCACCCTTCACAGCGGACACAGATGGGGACGGATGGAGTGATGCTTACGAGGTAGAATACTGCATGTTACCCACCAACGTGGATACAGATGGGGATGGTATACCAGATGGCATTGACTGGGACCCACAAGAGCACTGGGTATCGGTTGTATCTCCAGTGGCACTTTTGAGCATCATCATGCTTTCTATGGTCTACTCTTTCCTCAAGTTTAGACTCTACAAACGTGATTAGAAACTCACGCGCGCGAACCCATAATCCTATCTTTACTGAAACCAAATCCTATACGTTATGTCATTCCAAGACCTGCTAGCATTGAGAGTGATTCTCATTATAGTGAGTCTGTTTGCAGCACCAATGATTGTTGGAAACATGGTTATTGATGATACTAATACTGAGGTTTCCACTGCGGTTATTACTCAGGATGACCCCGTTACCGATTTGTTCCCACCAACAATAGATCTCATCTTTCCGAGAGATGGTCAACGTTTAGAGTATGGACCTATAGATATTAGATTCAATGTGTATGATGAAT
>JAEOST010000018.1 GCA_016840245.1 Candidatus Thorarchaeota archaeon | reverse complement strand
GCAAGACCAGACGAGGAAGGAATGAGTCTAGCCAGAGTAGGATTCAGCAGAGTCGCTAGAACATTCCGAGAGATAAAACACTACCAAGGACTCAGGTTGTATATGGTGGCATACTTCCTGCTCAGTGATGCAATCACTACTGTGATTTACTTCGCTGGAATATTCGGAGAAGTAGTGTACGGTTTTGATATTGCGCTCATCCTGATTTTCTTTGCAGTGACGCAGTTTGCGGCAATACCTGGAGCCCTCTTCTTCGGAGTCGTCGCAGATAAGATAGGCACTAAACGGACTTTGATGTTGACACTAATACTCTGGATTGATGCACTTATTGTCGGATACCTTGGAACCGCCCAGATAATTTGGTGGTCAGTGGGTCTGATTGCAGGCGTTGCAATGGGTTCAGCTCAAAGCATTGCTCGAAGTATGTTTAGCCAATACATACCTGAAGAGAAGAAGACCGAGATGTTTGGTATCTACACACTCACTGGTAAGTTTGCAGCAATTCTTGGCCCATTTGTATTCTCGACTACAGTCCTTCTGGCTGCATCTGCAGGATTTAATCTCATCATGCAGAACAGGCTTGGATTGCTTTCGATACTCAGCTTCTTCGTGGTTTCACTTCTCCTGCTGATTAAGGTCAGACAACCTGTGATGGGCAAGTCTGTTGTCTATCTTGAAGACGACTTCGCACCTGGTACTTAGATGAGAGGGGGTTTTCCCCTTCTCCCATTTTCTTTTCAAATCAAGAGTTACGGTCATGTGAAAAGGAATATCGGTTTATGAGTATGAGTAGAGAGAATACTACAATGACTGCTATAGACCCAGTAGTAATTATTGTACTTAGAACGACGGACACATCAGTTCCATTCTTTGGCAGAGTGGTGGTTGGAGGAGTTGTTGAGCTAGGACGTGATGTAGGTCGAGTAGTAGTTGAACTAGAAGTTGAAGATGAAGAAGATGAAGAAGATATTGAGGAAAATGTTTCTGAAGTTGTTGGAAACGAAGGTTCAGTACTGTAAGGCCAAGTATCCCATGTTTGCGGTGAATATGTTATAACGGAAGGTACGGTTCCAGCTTCGAATGTATCTGAATTGGAACAATCTGATAATCCAGGCCAGTAGCTGCCAGTTTCAAGTCCAGTTGGATTCATCAAGGGATCGTTATCAAATATTCGAACCTGAATAACGTAATCAAGGATCATCCAACCTGACGAATCCCAATCATAACTCGGAGTAGTAAGTCCCCTAGCAAGAAGCTGAAACGACAATCCACCGTCGGATGAGAGATGGACTTCAAATGCATGCTCATCATTAATATTCAGATCACTATAGATCCATTCCACAGTCTTTACTGCACCTGAACCAGTGATATCAAGATAATCAATGCATGGAGAAAACAAATTGTTCACTGTCAAACTCAATGACCTATTGAAGACTTCATTTGACAATGTACAGAATTCGATATCAACAAAGAATGTATTGTTTTGCATGAATTCATAGGTATCAATCGACACTTCAGATTCCACAGAGAAAGAGTACAATTCGTCAGTTCTTGTGTCAACTGTAAGATTCCAAATTCCAGGGATCTCGTCAAGATTGTAACACCCGAATGCAATTGAGCCAGCTTCATCCGCAATAACTGTTCCCGAAGGAAGTCCTGAATTGGCAAATAGAATGTTATTGAAAAAAGTCCAAGTCGAGTTGAATGAATCAGTCCACCAAGCCATGAGTTCACAATAGACAGTCGAATGGGACATTTCGTACTCAATTATATCACCTTGTCTAAAGCCAGAAACAATGATCCATGAAAATTGATTCGAGTCAATAACTCCCGCAAATGGATCGTACATAGGAGTAGGAATAACAAGGTCTTTTGAATCTTGAAAGAGAAATCCCGATGAGATACTCATTGTGCAATTTGCGATATCTGAAATAGATGGAGCTGATGCAGTCAGGACAACATGATCACCTTCGATAATTGCACCTTCTGACACAGGAGTAATGGTAGAATTCATGTTTGAAGTATAGCCCAAAATGATTTCATCACTTGATAACTCGCTGGTCTGCTCCGGGATTGACTTAGTGTTTTCTGAGGGGATTTGATTCTCGAGTTGTGTTGTGTTGATTAAGGGAATGAATAGAACACACAATATCAGGGGACCTATGATTAGTGTAGATTTCCTAATCATCCTTATGATCAAGCCCAAACCTCCTCACTTACATATTGGGTATTTTTAATTTAAGTCTAAAGTCAGAACAAGAAACTCAGTATGAAAACAAAATATGGAGGTATGTGATTTAAAGCGAAACATTCGTGGATGATGTGTTTAAGCGGATGTTGCTAGACTCTGATTAAGAGCGGATAATTGTCTTGGCAGTCCATGTATTACCCAGTGGTTCTGCCAAGACAATTATCCGCTCTTAATCAGAGTCTAGCAACATCCGCTTAAACACATCATCCACGAATGTTTCGCTTTAAATCACATACCTCCATAT
>JAEOST010000166.1 GCA_016840245.1 Candidatus Thorarchaeota archaeon | reverse complement strand
GGTTTGGTTCTCGCTAGGAGTCCTTCGGGACTCCATCCTTTTTCTATTAGAGTTATTAGGGAGGTAATTGAGAATGAATATGTGTCTTAGAGATGAGGTGAGTTCATGAGCTCAGAAGATAGCGTAGACAATGATATGGCTGAGAAAGCAAAACAGCTGCTACTGTTGACTGATCTTGTTGACAAGTATCCAGCAGTTGTAGCACGAAGGGTAGCAGGACTTGTCTATCTAATCATTGCTGGAGGAATATCCTTCACGACATTGATTTACATGTCGCTACAAGAAATTCTTGGTCCTGGGGACCCACTGCTAGTCAATCTAGGATTTGTTGTACTCAGTCTAGTCTTCTCTTGGGTAGTTGCATTTAGACTTGTACTACCACTCACTCAATCGTATCCTCAGCCGACTACTGAGGAGGAGGGAGGTAAAGGCGTCTTTGTGGTCTGGGGTGCTCTGGCTATTGCCATTGTCATCGTGTCATATGTGACTACTTCGACTGGAGCTGGCCAATACTTCGCACCTGCTCTTCAGTTGATAATGGGAGTCGGTTTTCTTTCAAACTATCTTGGTGGAAGAAGAGAAAAGAGTGGTATTGAATTCTATACTCGTGAACACCTCTATTTTGCGATTGTTGTGTTTCTCAGTGTTCTTCCAATGTTGATGTTTCTGAACATCGGCTATGTTCTGTTGATAGTTGTAGACATGGGCGGAATCTATGTCATTGGAATCTATATGCTGATCACTGCTGAAAGACTTCTTCTCCAGAGCAAAGGACAGGGATAGACGTGAGTCTCGATGGGGACCTCCTATCTGCATTGGTAGGACTCATGGAAGAGGACCGTGAAACTATGGTCCCCACAAGACTCTCTGTTCTAGTCTATCTCTACTTCACTCAACATGCAACATTTCCTGTTCTTCAGAAGAAACTGGGTCTTACCTCAGGAAACCTATCGAGTCATCTCCGGAAACTGGAAGAGATGGGTCTAATTCGCATCTCGAAGAGGTTTGTAGACCTCAAGCCTACAACATTCGCAGTCCTGACCAAAGAAGGAGCTTCACGTGTAAGGAGTCAGATGATTCGAATGCGCGAACTTGTTTCAAAGGTGGTTGAAAAAGAACTGAAATCAGAGGAGTAGTTTCTGAAGTTTCAGAAGGTCCGGAACCTCTCCCTTTGTCTTGAGCTTGCCAGCAGAATAAGCAGCCATGGGACTCTCTGTCTTCTCGATAATGGCAAAGAACACTGGTGAATCCATTGTGACTTGGAGTTCCGCATCTACTTCACCCTCTGCTACCTCTAGAAGTTCTGCATCTCCAATCTTCATGAACATCTTGGCATCAAGATCAGGAAAGATGAAGAGGAGTGTCTTGTTGTATTCCTTGAACCTTCGCTGTATCTTTGGGTCCTGAAATCGTTCTCCCAGAGTGTTAAGAGTCGCTATTATCTTCTCCTTTGACATAAAGACACCAATGTGAGGAGGCACAAAGTCCGAGTTATATCTTTTCAAAATTAATTTGGAAGAAGGAGAGTGAAGAAAATCACTCCCCTCCAATCAAACAGGTCATAAACCTAATCCTTTCTGAATGCCTTTTCCATAGTCAGAATCTGCCTTGTGGAAGTATTCCAACATTCTCTTCTGGATATTCTCGGGTACATTCTTCAGAGTGCCAACGATATTCTCGATGAGCCTGGCTTGTTCCTCTTTTGACATCGATCTGAAGAGGTTACCAGGTTGAATGAAATCATCGTCGACCCGGGGTTGGTTGTATCGATCTGCATCACCTGATATCTTCAAGGGAGGTTCTCGATAAGCTGGGTTTTCAGCAGGTCCACCAAAGCTATTAGGTTCGTAGTTCACAGATGCACCAGCATTACCATCAAATCTCATGAAACCATCACGTTGATAGTTGTGCGCAGAAGCATGACGTGGTCTATTTACTGGAAGAAGCTGATAGTTAACACCAAGCCTGTATCGATGAGCATCCGCATATGCAAATACTCTAGCTTGAAGCATTTTGTCAGGGGAGAATGATATCCCTGGGACAACGTTCGATGGTGCAAAAGCCGATTGTTCCACATCAGCAAAGTAATTCTCTGGGTTCTTGTTGAGTTCGAGGACGCCAACATCAATGAGAGGATAGTCTGCATGTGGCCATACTTTGGTCAAATCAAATGGATTCCATCGATAAGACTTAGCTTCCTCTTCAGGCATTATCTGAACCTTGAAATCCCATTTTGGAAAATTACCTTTCTCTATTCTTTCGAATAGATCACGTGTCGCCCAGTCTGGGTCTTCAGCTGTCAATCTTGTTGCCTCTTCAGCACTGAAGTTCTTAATGCCCTGCTGGGTCTTGAAATGGAATTTCACCCAGAATCGTTCATCCTTTGCGTTGATGAAGCTGTAGGTGTGACTTCCGTATCCATTGACATGTGCATAACCCATCGGGGTTCCCCTATCAGAGAACAAAATTGTGATTTGGTGAAGCGCTTCAGGACATAGAGACCAGAAGTCCCACCACATCGTTTCGTTCCGAAGGTTTGTCTGTGGTTCTCGTTTCTGAGTATGAATGAAATCACTGAACTTCAAAGGATCTCTGACAAAGAACACCGGAGTATTATTTCCAGTCAAGTCCCAGTTTCCTTCCTCTGTATAGAACTTAATGGCAAATCCTCGTACATCCCTTACAGTGTCGGCAGATCCTCGTTCACCTGCTACAGTTGAAAAACGGAGGAAGACATCAGTCTTTTTTCCAATTTTGGAGAATATCTTTGCTTTCGTATATTTTGTGATATCATGTATCACGGTGAAAGTCCCGAATGCGCCTGCTCCTTTTGCATGAACAACACGTTCAGGAATGCGTTCTCTGTGAAAATGTGCCAACTTCTCAAAGAGGTGAACATCTTGGACTAATAGTGGACCGCGAGGACCAGCTGTAACAGAGTTCTGGTTATCTGCTACAGGAGCTCCCGAAGCTGTCGTGAGTGTTTCGTCCTTTCCTTTATTCTTATCCGTCATGTTCCTCGTACCTCATTCTAAATAGACACTAATCTGTAATAAAACCGTGGGACAACATCTTGATGCAAATATGATTGGCGAGGACTGTAAAGGATAATCTCCGGATTAACCACTTAATTTATAAAAAGTAGTTCAAAATTGTGAAAATTACTTACAGCAAGAGGATTGTCTATGACAGTTGATTCAGAAACTGAACAAACCAGTGGGACTAGTTCTCGACGAGCATATTATGCATGGGCCGGGGGCCTTGTGTTTACAGTCGTATTCACACTCTTAATTTGGTTGTTGGGACCACTCCTAGATCCTGTGTTAGGAACACTCCTTCCAGATCAGGGAGCAGAATGGTACTATTGGAAATTGCCAGCACGTGAATTCATGACTATGGTCATTGTGTGGACATTCTATTTGGCACACCAGTTTTCTCTATGGGGAGCAATTTACTGGGCAAAGAAGAATTTGGATCATCTTCGATCAAATACATCAACTGATCTCTCTAAGTACAATTGGGCAGCAATAATCATCAACCTGTTCTTCATCTTTCTACATCTTTTCCAGACACACATCTGGTTTGATGGTCTAGCACAGGATGTACCCATTTGGACCAGTCAAGGATCTGTGATAGTAATGCTTGCATTCATTCTAATCATTGAGAATCCAAGCCGTGGTCTCTTCCTAGGAAGGAAAATGGGAAGACCAATTACTCCACGAGTTTCTGGATTCTTCAGGAGAAATCATCCGTACATAATAGCTTGGGCAATAGTCTACACATTTTGGTTCCATCCAATGGCTTATGACCCTCAACTCACTACTGGGTTCTTCTACATGTTCCTACTCTTCACACAGATATCTCTGGCTTATACTATTGTACATTCCAACAAGGGCTGGATTGTGTTCTTAGAGAGCTTTGT
>JAEOST010000165.1 GCA_016840245.1 Candidatus Thorarchaeota archaeon | reverse complement strand
GTTGCATTCTGGATGATGTCAATGGTGAAACGAGTATTTCCATCTGTAACACTAGGATTGTCTGCGTGAGTCTCTGTGATCAAGTTCTCAGCAAGGTAAGGGTATGGCGATTGGTCTGGAGCATACATGTACAACGATGGGTATAACTCTGGAAAGAAAGCCATAGAGGAATGTGAGGCTGCTGTGAAGAAATTGAAGCTATCTGGTTCCTCACCAAGAGCGATTGTGACAGTCCCACCAGAAGAACCATCAATCTTGTGTATCTTCCGAAGAGTCCAAGAACCTGCAATGTAACGTGCTAGGTCGTCAACGTGACCCTCGAAGACATCGTTCCTGTAAGCCTGCATGTAGCTGTTCTGATAGATGACTAGTTCCGGAACATTGTAGTGCAGAATTCTCTGCATCTCTGCTGCTGCTTCGTAAACTTCCTCGTAGGTTGTACCTCTGAGAAGGTCTTCTCTGTAGCTATCGTAGGTTGCATTCTGGAAATTGCTTGGGTTCCCATTCTCTACGTTTGCAAGCTCAGACCAGTAGGAGTATGCAAGCCAGTTAACATCAGTACCTGCAAAGTCAGTTCTGTGTATCGACATATCATAGTGTCCATGACAAGTCAGAGTTGAAAGGTAGGTGTTGAAGTCCTGCGGGAGTACGTAGGCGTGAATGTGGAGGTTCGCAAGAGCATCTACACCTAACTGTGCACACCCACCACCGACGTCGGGTGTGTTTGCAGGATAGACGATTCCAATGTCAATTGGCGAACCATCTGGAGCAGTTCTCCAACCATCACCTTGGATTGTAAATCCGAGATCATCTAGGATCTGGTTACCAATCTCAGGTTGAGCATCGTAGTAGTTCCACTCTAAATCATCCTCAATATTGAATGAACTTGTAGCAGGCACCAAGGAGTCATGCAACTGAGAGTATCCGAGCATGATGTTTTGCTGAACGGCTCTCTTGTCATATGCATATGCAAATGCCCTTCGGAAACCACTGATGTTTAATGGATAGTCTCGACAATTTATCGTGATTTGACCATAACCGTTTCTCAAGTTTTCTGCGATGGAAACATCAGGGTCTGATGTAAGTAGAACCAAGTTTGCTGGATTGAAGAAACCATTGTCCATTTCAATCGTTCCAGCGAATATTGCGGCTATCCTCTGGTCTTGAGAAGGTATCACTCGATATACAACAGAATCCACATAGGGACCAACATTCAAGTCACTCGGTTGGACAGATTGAGCGACTGTAGGATTAGGAAATAGCATCAGGGATAGTAACAGTACAATGAACGACAATGGGATGGCCCACCGTTTCCCCAACTTTCTCACCTAAATCCATGCGTACTATGTTAACAAACTCCTAAAACTTCTTTGAATCAAGTAATGTAGAGAGAAATTCATACACTAGAAATCATCTCTGAGCTGCAATATTTGATCCCAACGTTCTGTATGGACGAAAGAACTAGATCAATTCTCTTTGCTTATGCTGAACAATTTTGATGACCATCACGATGATGATCATAGAAGAGACTCCTGAGATTGTTACCGAAGCTAGAAATATTGGCTCTAGAAGCGGATAATCTGGGTTTACTGGTGTATTAGTGTCTGGAGATGTTTGCGGATGACCTAGAGGCCAGTCATCGGTGTAGAATGCGAAATTCGGGTTTGAACTGAGAGTGTAGTACTCACCAACATCAAAGTCAGTTAAGATGAATGGACCTGCAGTCACATGAGGTGCAGTTGGATCAAATCCTGGATCCCAAGTGTTCCAATTTGCATATCCTATTCCTGTGTCATCGTTGAAATTGTGATAAGGAATGATATAGTCATAGGCAAAATGAGAGAAATGCCAGTATGACTCTGTATTGAACTCAATGACAACTCTGTATGGTGTTGGTGTAGTAATTGCAGATATATCGCTGAGGGCTACCGCAGCAGGGTTTCCATACACACCTGATTCCAAAATGTAGTTGAATGTGAAAGCAACATCCACAGCTGTCAGAGGTGTGCCATCATTCCACGTTGCATTCTGGATGATGTCAATTGTGAAACGAGTATTCCCATCTACAACACTAGGATTGTCTGCGTGAGTCTCTGCGATCAAGTTCTCAGCAAGGTAGGGGTATGGTGATTGATTCGGGGCATACATGTATAACGAAGGCCAGAACTCTGACAAGAGGGCATCAGCGTACCTGGAAGTAGAGTCGAAGTGGTTGAGGTTATCTGGTTCCTCACCAATAGCGACTGTGACAGTCCCACCAAAGGTACCATCTATTTTGTGAATCTTTCGAAGAGTCCATGGACCTGCAATGTATTGTCCAAGGTCGTTAACATGACCCTCGAAGACATCGTTCCTGTATGCCTGCATGTAGATGTTCTCATAAAGAATGAGCTGTGGAACGTTGTAGTGCAAAATCCTTTGCATCGCTGCAGCTGCTTCGTAGACTTCCGCATAGGTTGTACTTCTGAGTAGGTCGTCCCTGTAGCTGTCGTAAGTCGCGTTCTGGAAATTGCTTGGGTTCTGATATGGAATGTTTGCGTTGTCTGTCCAATATTCATATGCTAACCAGTCCACGTCAGTACCATCGAAATTGGTAGCGTAGACCATCATGTCATAGTGTCTATCTTTAGCAAAAATTGAATCATATGAGCGATAGTCCTGTGGGAGTGTGTGAGCATGAATGTGAAGG
>JAEOST010000164.1 GCA_016840245.1 Candidatus Thorarchaeota archaeon | reverse complement strand
GCCAGTGGAAACCCCAAGTGCTTTTGCTAATGTCTTCTGTAACTCCGAGTTAGCCTTTCCCTCTCGAGCAGGCGACCTTAAGTTTAGAACAATAAATTCGTCGCTAATCTCAGAAACAAATGCACGCTCCTTGGACCTGGGTTTCACTATTACCCGTAGATACGTTCCATCCTCTGTTTCCCAGATTGCGCTGTCGGTCATACCAAATCATCTACTATATACCGGATAAATGTGTGTAGAACAAGAAGATTCCCATCTGTTCATCGCGGAATTCTTTTTATGGGCTACCTTATTAGAATGCTCAGCAAACCGCCTTTTGACGGGGTGAATCTGATATGAGCGATCCAGTTATGGATGCATACACACAAGCATACAATTCTTCTGGACAAATGGTCCAAGCATTTGGAGTAATCACTGTAAACGGACAGGTTCTGTGGCAGAGCAATAATTGGGACTTGACGGCTGATGCAGTTGAGCTGGCTCAAGCTGTAGCGAAGGGTGCAACAGCGGTTACACAGAATCAGATAAAGTACACTACTATTCGTAGTACTTCTGACAGTCTCGTTGCTCGTAATGTTGCGGGAAATGGAACTCTTGTATTGGCTCGGATTGATGCCGATAAGTTTGTAGTTGCATGGGCAGCAGCTGAGGGAGCGCCTGATGGTATCTACATTGATGTAGACCGCGCAGCTAGGACTCTCAAAGGCAAAATTTAATCCTAGGAATGGAGTAGGGTGCCATGGGTCAAGCTGTTAACCCACTGACCCGGCTATCCTACAACCTTATGTTCTATTTATCATATTGAATCTTGGTGAGCTAACTATGGAAGACGTGATAGGTACTGAGTGGCAGCTACTCTATGCCAACAATCCTAAGGTACAGGCATTTGGTGTCTGCAAGGGCGATAAGGTTCTCTGGCAGACTAGCAACTGGAATCTTGTAGATGCTATCGATGAAATAGCAGGTGCGCCGAAGAATGCATCATCCAAGGTGAAGATTGGCCGAGTAGAGTACCAGCGAGTTACTTCCAATAAGGATTCATTTTTGGGCGCTGCAAAGAAAAACAAAGGGTATCTGGTCATTGTACGCATTGAAGATAATGCTTGGGTAGTTGCTGAGGTAGGAGCTGATGCAGTTCCCGAGCTTGCAAAGATCGATGTTGCTCGAACTGCAGTGAACCTAATTGGACTGATCTAGTTTTTCCCTTCTCGGTCAATTCACCTGCATTGCAAAAGTGATAAGTACAGTTATCCTAGGTCTAATTCGTTCTTCAAGGAGTACTTCATCATGCCATTAATCGCTTTCATTATGGTTAACGTTGTTAGCAATAACAATCAGGTGGTTCTTGAGAAGATCAAGGCTCTGGATGAAACCTTAGAGGCCTACATCATCTTTGGTGCCTTTGACATCATTGTCAAGGCTGAGTTCAAGAGCCATGATGATCTCAGTGAATATGTCGTGGAAAAGCTCAGATCCATTGAAGAAATCAGAGATACACAGACCAATGTCTGTGCTACCTGCTGATCTGAGTCCTTCTATTAGTCCCGTAATTGAGTGCATCACTCGTCAGGAAAGATGATACTTCGTACTTCTTTCTGTACACTTACATATTCATCATTACCGATTGCGTAGAGGTGTATGAGCCAGTCATAAGCACCAAGAACCTCCTCATCTGCTACATCGCCACGTATCATCTCTGCGATTTTTTGACGGTTCTCATACTCCAACTCCATTATTCTCATCTGGAGTTTTACAAGCTTCTCCTTCTGTATATCAGTAATGTCAATGTCGAAGACCCTTTCGGTTCTGTCAATAAAATCAGCAGTCTTCTTCTTGATTGTCTTAATGTCCATATGGCGTAACTCTGTGGTCACAACAAAACCACCAGCTGTCCTTCGATAATAGTCTGTGGTCCTTTTCCCTGTTGTCACTGTGCCATACTTGATGATATAACCAGCCTTCTCTAATATTGGCAGGTGATGATATATCTGATTCTTTGTGAGAGGTTTACATCCATCACAGGTTGGAGAGAGCTTGACAATCTCAACCACCGACATTATATTTCGTCTTACTGTTCTCTCTCGAATGATCCTCTCGCCGGTTTCCTCATTATATTCCTCAGTGGTCTGAGTGTCCTCAATGCCATTTCTAAGGATTTGTAATATCTGCAATCTAACGGGCTCGTCGATCTCCTTGGCCCGTTTATTATCCTTAACAAACTCGACTTCTTTTGGCTTGACTTTTCCTTCGCCAGTCAGTACGATTCCTTTCAGTGTATCCGTGTTCTCTTCGAAGATGTATATTGGACCGCCCATGTTGGACCCCTTATCTCATGTTTATTCAAGTTATTTTGCTCAGAATACTAATTTAAAACTATTGATGTGTGTCACCGCATTATTTACCAAACTTAGTTCATCCAAAAATGCTTTTTTTGGAATCAGTTTGGTGCACAAACCTTATATGCGTTCGAGTCTGAACTATTGTAACGGCAATGGTTGCTTCGGCAAACCATTATCGAAGACGGTGTTTAATCATGTCAACTAACTCAAACGTTCGGATGACTCTGAAGATGAAGCAAGACAAGTACGGTCGACTGATGACAAATCAGGCTCTGTATCATGCCTACGTCTATCGGAGGTAACTGATGATGGCTCTAGCAAAGAATGCTCAGAATCAATCTGTGATGAAGAATAAGAAGATCGCAAAGGTCCAGGTGACTGATGCTATCGGATACGCCTACAAGTATAGGAGGTAGACAACCTATGGCTATTGCTAAAAGAGATACTCGCAAGAAAGCACTTAGGAAGAAGATCGTTACACGAGCAATCGCTCGAGCATACCAGTACAGGTAGATGAACATGACCACTAAGGACATTGTTCGAAAGCCTGTTTCTGATAGGAAACAGAGATCGCCTAAGTATATACATCGCGAGCTTACAGTATCTGAAGTGCTCGCATTGGAAGCAACGTGAGCACTTCACTCACCATTAAGACATACACAAATCTCTAATTTTGAAAATCCTGTATCAAAATCCGATTTTGATATATCCTTCTCAGCGTAGATGTCAAATGCATTCTGACAAGATGATTTACTGACTAGGTGACAACTATATCGGGGAATCTTGAGATGACTAGATCATTGAGGAATCTCATGCTTGGGGCCTCAGCTATCTTTACAACCTCTTTGATTATCTTTCGAACCTCATCGTGATGTCCCTGTCTTTGACGGAGCTTGGCCTTGAGGAGTAGAGATTGGGCAGCAACACCAGGTAGATCAAACCTCTGAGCGTGTTCGTCTAACCTCTGCATCCAGAGTCCGGACAATTCGGTCTTTTCATTCAATTCATCATCTGTGAGCATCTCGATTTCAATTTCAGCAAGATTGAGGAGGCAAATGTTCGTTATGACAGGAGCCGGGCTTTTCCCAAAGAACTTCATTACTTCTTCAAAGTGCATAATGGCACTCTCAAATCTTCTCTCTCCTTTGTCAAGCATACCGTCTATTAACCCATGGTACATGAAGTTT
>JAEOST010000163.1 GCA_016840245.1 Candidatus Thorarchaeota archaeon | reverse complement strand
TACGAGGTGTTGTACTCCCTTGAGAACAAGGCCATGGTTCGAAGGACCGCGGGTACGGACCCAGTTGAGTTCACTCCAATAAATCCAGAGGTTGCCATTGGATATCTTGAGGAGAAGATGGAGAAGTCAGCTGATTCTGCAAGGACCCTTCTAAGTGAACTATCTAATGAAAGAGAAGAGGATAATCTAGAGATGGTCTGGACAGTAGTTGGAGAGGAGCAAATCAAGATAGGAGCAAGGTCAATCATCGAGAATGCAGATAGAGAGGTGTTCATTGCTACTAGAAACTTCAAGTTTCTACGGTCATTGAAACCATCAATGGCCAAGGCAAAACAGAAGGGTGTTGACATTCAATTAGTCTCACTAGGAACAAGTACTGAAGACTTTGATGAGTTCAAGCACTATCTCTCAATGTTAGAGATGAAAGAGGTTAGTTCAGAGGATATCACCACGACGCTGCAGGGAGTCTTGAGAGACCCCTCCCTTCGTGATGCAGGATGGGATCCTAATCAGTTGTCAATAATTGTAGGTGACAACAAAGAGAGTCTGGGAATATTCAGGAATACCAGGGAGTATGGTAAGCCATGGGCACTACATATTCGCAGCCCATTGATTGTGATATTCCAACGTCAAGTGATTATTTCACTCATGGCGGCAATCGAGAGAATGTTCGGGAAATTTATACAGTCTTAGGTCAACATATCCTAGAACAATATCTTCAAACAGATTGATATCCTGTTTCTCAACAAGAATTTACTTGTGGAGGATGACTTGTTGAAGGAACCCCTACTGAAAGATATCAGATGTCCCAAGTGCAAGAAACGCATGAAACTCACAGAGCAATTTCCCACCTTTCATGAGATAGAAGAGACTACTCTTGTCTGTGAGAAGGGGCATATCTGGCCTGTTGAGAATGGTATTCCACGTCTCGTATATCCGTCAATCTCAGAAGAAGACATGAAGTGGATTAAAGAATATGATGAGTGGCTCGGAGTGGACCTGATGAAGGAGAGAGAGGCATTCACGCAGTTCATTACAATAGAGGGCCCAGCGAGAATCATTGATGTCAGTGTAGGTACTGCAGACAACTTCGAGGCTCTGTATAATCGGTTCAAGGGAAAACAAATGGGTCGTTTTGACCTCCACGGACTAGACGTTTCAACTGGAATGTTAATGACCTCTAAGAAGAAGTTGCAATCACTTGACATAGATGCATCACTTATCCATGGCAGTGTGTTTAACATCCCTTACAAGAAGAACACGTTTGATATTGTAATCCACAGTGGAGGGATCAATACATTTTCAGATATCCCAAGAGCGCTGGAGGAAATGCTGAGAATCACAAAACCATGGGGCTTTGTGATAGTGTCCGATGAAGGACTGTCACCAGAAGTAAGAGAGACAGAGAGGGGGCAAGAGATAATCAAGGCTAACTCACTCTTTGCAGCCAAACCCCCTCTGGAACATGTGCCAGACAAGGCACGTGATCTCACAGTTGAATGGGTCATGAACGGGACCTTCTATCAGATGATGTTTAGGAAATGATGCAGGTAGAATTGGTCAAAAGTAGTCATTGATAGTCAATGTACAAAGTGAGCTAAAGAAGTGCTCACGTTGCGTCGAGTGCGAGCACTTCAGTAGCTGTAAGCTCGCGAGGTTTGTTCTCAGTAGATCTCGGTTCCTTGACAGAACCAGAGCCAAGATCAGCATTGTCGCTTGTCATATTCACGCACCAAAGCGGTATCTGTGAGAATAGGCACGAGCGATTGCGCGTGTTGAGATCTTCCTTCGATACTTACCTTTGCGCCTTTCATTCTTTGAAATAGCCATTTTTATCTTCCTCCTAGAGTTTCTTGTATTGGTAGGCATATCCGAGGGCATCGGTTGAAACAACCTTTGCCATCTTCTTGTTCTTCTTCCCAGATGATCGATGATTCTTTGCAAGAGCCATCTTTAGACCATCTCCTCGTCGACATATGCATGATAGAGAGCCTGATTCGTCATTCGACGCCCGGACTTCTCTTGCATCTTCTTGAGATTCTTCTGAACATTTGATTGGGTCATGCGAACACCTTTCCTTTAGCCTGTGGACTGTTACCTCCACACAAGATTATCTTAAACATTAACGCTTATATATTTTGTCTTAAATCTTAATGTAATATGTAATACTATTACAATACCTCGGCTCTAGTTCAATCTGACTGCCAAAACACTGATGTAGAAGGTCAACTGTTGTATACCGATATCACAGACGTGAGGTGTTTGAGCTTGGAACCCCTTGGTACAATCACGATGTGTTTCCCACATGTTGATGCGGACACAAGGACCATACTGCAATCTCTAATGGAGCAGGCAGAGAACTATGCGGATTTCACAGAAAGATTATGTAACAGAGTATGTTCTGAACCCTCTTCTCCACTATTATCGTATTTTGCATTCATTTTCCCTTTTAATATTGAAGACTATAACCTGATTGACAAGTTGGAGAAAACTGAAAGAATACCTGAATTAGCAGAACCGTTACTCCTATTCATCAAAATTCTGAGAGGTAAGAAGATCAGCTGGGATGAGATGATGAATTCTCTTACTAAAGCACTCACAGCAGCTCCTAATGACTGGATTGTAAGCCATCTCTACTTGATATGGAGATTCTACGCTGATCATCATTACCCTGAGTGTGATGTTGATGTGAGACCTCTTGAAGCACTCAGGGCTAGTGTGAGTGAGAACAAGGAGCTGGAATTTTTCAACCATTACCTCCTCAGGATTCAAGCATCAATCTTAGAAAGAGAGGGTAAGCGCAAAGAGGCAATCGAGCTAATGAACCGCGCTCTTATCCTCATAAGAAAATATGATGATGAAATTGAGGCTGCTACCCTAATGTGTTCTTTAGCTAACAGGATTAAGCATACGGATGTGAAGCGAGCCATAGATATCTTGCTCTCTGCAAAAGAGTTGGGTGAGCACCATGGATATCGCTACATCATTGGTCATATTCAACATGAATTGGGTCATATCATGGGGCTTAGGGGTGAGCTGACCGCTGCAATTGAATATCATCGTGAATACCGTGCAGTCAAGGATTCACTCTCCCTTCCAACATTCAGAGTAAATGTAATAATCGCGTTCTATTACAATCAGAGCGGAAATGGAGAAGAGGCGTTAAAACATGCTAAGACAGCGGTTAGCACCACTAAATCGCTCCGACATCGCTTGCCATTCACTCATGTACAGATAGCCTATGCTTTGATTAATCTATGCAGATATGAAGAAGCAAAGACTGAACTTACCATCCTACATGAGTTAGCAGCAAAGTCAGGAGATCCTCGAAACTTCATGTACCATGGG
>JAEOST010000017.1 GCA_016840245.1 Candidatus Thorarchaeota archaeon | reverse complement strand
CTACCTTTATTGTCAACCCGTAAACTAGGTTGTAGAGATGCCTAGCCGCTCTACCATCTCTTTGTAGCGATTCCTCACTGTGACTTCAGTAACTCTCGCAGTTCGAGCAATCTCAAGCTGTGTCTTACGACAACCAGTAAGAATGCTAGCGACGTAAATTGCTGCAGCTGCCATTCCCTTCGGGTCCTTGCCAATGGTGAGTCGTTCTTCCCGAGCTAGCTCAAGAATATCAATGGCTTTCTTCTTCGCCTCGCCAGTGAGGCCAAGTTCGGAACCGAAACGATGAACAAACTCCGCTGGATTTGAGTGTGGTATCTTCAAGTTGAGATACCGCAGAATCAGCCTTACACACAGACTCAGCTCTTTCCTCGTGATGTGTATCTGATCGACTATCTCCTCCAAGGGTCGGGGGACCTGATGGATTCGACATGCAAGATAGAGTGATGCCGCGATCATTCCGAGGATAGTGCGCCCTCTAGTGAGTCGTTTTCGTAGGGCTTTTCTGTAAACTACAGCGGAAGTCTCTCTGATTGAGTAGGGGATGCTCAATTGAGAGCTTATCCTATGGAGTTCGGTCATAGCTACAGCAAGATTTCGTTTGTCAGAAGAGTGAACCTTGGTGCGGATTTGCCACTTTCGTAGTCTGTGAATCTGTGCTCTTCTTGTTGAGGTAAGTTTTCTTCCAGACGCATCAACGTTTTGGCGACCTATAATGGTCGTCATACCTTGATCAAATTTGCTCCAATCAACTGGGCCGCCTACACGCTGACGTGCATTCTGCTCATCGGCAGTAAATGCTCGCCATTCTGGACCCATATCGATAGATCTGTCTGACAAAACTAATCCACAACTAGAACAAATGACTTCACCACGGGTGTAGTCAATGTAGATATCTGTAGAACTACAAGCGGTACATTGTTGTCCGGCAACACCAAGTTTGCTCTCTCTGTTTTTCTTTGTTTTTGATTGTTTGCTGGCCAGTCCAATCATCTCCGTGCATTCCCAAACCCGTCGTCGGGAATGCGGTTAGAGCTATCCTTGTACCTATGCTGATGTTCTCACTCATGGCGTGTGAGAGAGAACGATGCTTTGACGCGATAATGAAACCACCCAAAGGGCCAGGCTTCTTCTTTGCGCAGACAGTAAACATATATAATGGTTTGCACAGAAAGGTTTAAATTAGATGTTCTTTTGAATATTATTTGGAAAGAGAATTACAGCCATAGAACAATATTTTGAACCCTAATTCCAAGCTGTATGTTACATTTTAGACAAGGATTCTATTGAAAGTCTACTCATACTCTGTATCGTTTAGTTTATGAATAGACCAAGATATTGAATGAGATTGACAGAGGAATGTCATTTTGAGCACAAAGACACCCGTTGACAATCCATGGAACTCCGTGAAGGAGATAGTACTGGGTATGCTGAGTAAGGTGACTGAACTTGATGCTCAGACTCTAGAAGGTCTGATGGAGGTTCCTCCTGATTCTGCACTTGGAGACCTTGCTACAACTGTGGCATTTTATCTAGCGAAGAAATTGAAGAAGAATCCTGCACAGATAGCATCTGAACTTATTGAGAAGATAGGTAAGAGTGTTGAGAGGGAACCTTTGGTAGATCGTTTTGAGTCCAAGGGACCTTATGTTAACGTCTTCTTAGATAGAGCAGAGTTCTCAAAACTTGTGATTGAGAGCATCAATCAATTGACTGCATCTTATGGCATGACATCGGGGTATAGTTGTAATCGGGTTTTGATTGAATTCCCCGCAGTCAATCCATCAAAGCCATGGCATATTGGCCACACTCGTAATGCAGTGATTGGCGATACTCTGTCAAATGTACTTGAGTGGACAGGACATGATGTTGTTAGAATTGATTACATCAATGATCTTGGGCTACAGATAGCACAGTTAACTTGGAAACTCATACAGATAGAGGAGAATCCCGGGGACACAAAGTATGACCACTACCTCGGACACCTCTATGTGGAAGTACAGGAGACCTTCGAGAAGGATAAGAACGTGGAGGAAGAGATTCGGGAGGTTGCTCGTCAGCTTGAGGACCTCAGTTCTCCTGAAGCAAAGAGAAGTGGCATAATGGTTACAGACTGTGTGAAGGCACAATGTCAGACTGCATATAGACTTGGCATCTATCATAACTACCAGGTATGGGAGAGTGCAATAGCACACAGTGGCCTTCTTGATGCTGCTAAGAAGAGTATGCTAGATTGTGAGAACATCGAGATGCTTGATGAGGGTGAGAAAGCAGGTTGCATTGTGGCAAAGCTCGATAGGCTTGATGAGTTCAAGGATATGAAGGACCCAAACAAGGTTCTCTTCAGGTCAGATGGAACCCGGACCTACACCGGAGCAGATGTTGCTCTGCAGATGTGGAAATTCGGGATACTGAAGGACCCATTCAGGTATACCTTGTTCGAGAAGCAACCAAATGAAGCGGATGTCTTTAGAACTTCAATCACAGGGGATGAGAACGGAATTGGTGACATTGATCTGGTGTTCAATGTGATTGCCACAAGACAGGCACATCCACAGAAGCTGGTCTATACAATACTCGACCTGCTTGGTCATGAGAAACAGAGTGAGAATTCCCATCACATTGCCTTCGAGTTTGTAGGACTAGAGGGAGTGGACTTCTCAGGAAGAGAGGGAACATGGATTGGTTACTCATGCGATGAGGTCTTAGATAAGGCCAAGGAACTAGCACTAGCAGAGGTGTCTAAGAGAAACCCAGATGAGAGTGATTATTTCAAGGAGTCTGTAGCTGAACAGGTAGGTGTAGGTGCAGTCAGGTATATGCTTCTAAAGGCATCACCTGATAGAAAAATCACCTTCAAGTGGGAAGAGGCATTGGACTTCAATGGGGATGCTGCCCCGTATCTTCAGTATGCTCATGCGAGGGCACTACGTATTCTAGAGAAGGCTGATACGGAGATTGCTGCATCTGTGAAACTTGACATGCTAACATCTGATGCTGAATTCGAATTGATCAAGGCAATGTCCAAGCTTCCGGAAGAAATTCTAGAGGTTGTGAGAGGTCTCACAAAGGACGTCTGGGGTACAGGTTTTACATCAAACAGACTCACAGCTTACACCTATGGACTGGCAACGCTCTATAGCAAGTTCTACGATACCAGTCCAGTACTGAAAGCAGAGCAAGACCTGAGAGAGGCAAGGCTCGCACTAGTACGTGCATTCAAGACTACTATTGCGAATAGTCTTCGCATACTAGGAATACCGGTAGTAGATAGGATGTAGCCTAGCCAGATGTAACCTTTGCAGACTCTATCACGATTGATGGGGTAATAATTGATACTCCAACTCTTGAATCTTCACCAACACGTATGACTCTCTGAAGCAGGTCGCGCATATTGATACCTATCAGAGTGCTCTTGACAGGATGCTTAATCTCTCCTCCTTCAAAGTAATACCCTTCACTCACCATAGCACTGAGATCACCAGTTGTCATATTTGGACGGTCACCTGTGTTTCTACAGATTATACCCTTTCCAAACTCTTCAACTAAATCATCCAGCTTACCCTTACCAGGTGATACAACAAAGTTGCTCGTGGATATTGTAGGAATTCCTGCGTATCCGGGTCGACTTGCGTTTCCTGTGTTGTCAACTTGGTCCTTATTGGCAGTGTAGGAGTTATGCAAGAGACTCCTCAGAACACCGGATGTTATGACTTCAGTCTTTTGAGAGGGATATCCTTCAGCATCAAATGGACGGGACCCAATACCGCTAGGTCGAAGGGCATCATCGGTTAGGACTAGTTCTTCAGATGCAATCTGTTCACCAAATGCATCAGAAATGTATGACCTACCATTCTGAACCTCTTCAGCGTTCACAGCCCCTGCAAATCCACCACCTAGAACAGTCCCTGCTGCGAGAGGAGTAAGAATTACTGGCCAGTCTCCACCCTCTACGGTCTTTGCACCCAGATTGTTAACTGCGTTCTTGGCTGCATTCTCTCCAATCCACTCAGGATCAATCTCTGAAAGTCTCCGTGAGATTAGGTACTCAAAGCTTGAAGTCTGTGTTTCTCCATCCTTAACTGTTGGATAACTGTACATGAATACCGAAGTACTCTGTCCAGATCCAGTTATTCCTAAAGAGTTCACGATGGCCTTCACTCCAAAGCTTGCACTAAGCTGCGCTTCGGTTGCGGTCTTAATATCGCCAACTGATGCAAGTGTTGAATCCACACCACGCACGATGAGATCTGCGGCTTGTTCCGAGGACAGGTCTCTGACTGCACTATCAAAAAGTCCATCTATACTTGGATAGGATTTGTCAAACGAAGCAAGGGTCTCGAAATCAGGGTCAGCCACGGAGGCCTTTGCCAAGGAAACAGCATTAGCAACAGTTTCTAGAATATCCTTTTCTTCGATTGTTGTGACGTAGGCAAATCCAATCTTCTTACCAACGACAGCACGAACTCCACAGCCAGCATCTCTCTTTTCTGATGCACTCTTGATTGAATTATTCTCAACGTCGATAGTGAAAGAACGTGCAGATCCAACATAGACCTCAGCCTGACTTGCACCAAGCTCGACCGATCTCTTCACTGCGGTTTCAGCAATCTCAAGTAGTTGCTCTTTCATCCTACATACCTCCTACTGGTACTTCACGTATTCGAGCATGGGGACCGCCCGTCATATCAGGTACGCCTTGTCCACTCTTACCACATGTACCTGCATCCATCTTGAAGTCTTTCGCAATTGCATCAACTTTTGGTAGTACTTCCAGAATTTGACCAGCAATAGATACATCTCGGACCATCTGTCCGACTTCACCATTCTCAATCAAGTAACCATAGGCTGCTTGGAACATGAACTGACCCTTTGCGGGTTCGGTGTACCCGTAGTTAAAGCTGCAGAGCATGATTCCGTCCTTTGTATCTGCAATTAGCTCATCCACGTCCCAATCACCAGGTTCCATGAAGGTATTACTCATTCTAGGAATTGGAGGATACATGAAGCTCTGAGCACGTGCTGAACCATTTAGTTCCATATCAAGACGAGATGCCGTTTCAAGACTATGTAGTAATTCTGTTAGTACGCCTTCTTTGACCAGATGACGTTTGCGGGTCTTTGTACCTTCCCAATCATAATCGAATGATCCTCGCTCTCCTACCATGGTTGGGTCATCACTCAAATTCAAATGATCGGGCCCGACGCTCTCACCTACCTTGTCCTCAAGAACTGTAGCATGAGCAGGCCAATTGTCAGCCTCAGTAGCATGACCAAAGGCCTCGTGAATCATCACACCGTTAAGTACTGGGTCCATGACAACATCATAGACTCCACCCTTTGCAGCAACTGAGGAGAGCAGACTTACAACAAGCTCTGCAGCCTCAGTGCCAATGTTCTGAGGTCGTTCCTTCTCCATCTCCTCGAAGCCACCCTTCACGCCAACTGAACGATAACTGCGCTGACGGTTTGCTCCATCCTTTGCTGTTGTGAATGAGATGATACGTGGTAATGAGTTCTCCAACCAAACGCTTGTGCCAAGTGAATTTGCCACATAGAGCTTGGTCCAAAGGTCACCATAGACAGTACGAGTGTTTACTACTCGTTTATCGAAAGCATGTGCTTGTTCATCGATCATCTTGGTGTAGGCAATCTTCTCCTCAATGGGTACGTCTAGGAAGGGTTTCTTCACCTTCATCTCGACCTTGCCTTTGAACGAGGGGCCTTCAATCTCGAACTTTTCTGAAACTTTCTCCTTTGTTGCAAGCGCAAGTTTTGCAACAGAACTGCCTGCTTCTCGCATTCCATCCAAAGACAGGTCGGTATTCTGTGCAAACGCCCATGCACCATCAACGAAAGCTCTGATGCCAGCTCCCTTCAATCGTGATGCAATGGATCTTTTCGTTACACCATCACTAATCTCAAGAATTGTGGTGACTGTGTCTTCAATCCTAACGTCGGCGAATGATGCGCCAGCGTCTAGAGCGGCTTGAATTGCAGCCTCGGCCAAGTCATCCATAGAAATCTCCAATCTCAAGTGCGGCCACATTTGGGTTATAACTAATACGGACGAGGTAGTTTACTGAAATTCCACAATTCTCCATACTACCTGACTAATATCGTTCATTGTAAGTTGAACAAACTTGAGCATCAAGCTGTCCGCCCAGAAACGACACTGGGCTTGGATTGAACATGAAGGTCTTGATACGAGTTAATGAATCCTATGTGAAGACCGCTTTGAAAAGTGTTGCTGCCGCTAGGGCGATGATTACAATGGATAGACCACCTTCCAACCATCTTGTCTTTG
>JAEOST010000162.1 GCA_016840245.1 Candidatus Thorarchaeota archaeon | reverse complement strand
TTTGAGTCGGCGTCATCTGACAATTGCAGAATTACAATGCCAGGACCTTCATTAGCAGCATCTGCAGTCCATGCACTGGCTGCAACAAGCTGAATTCCCAAAACAAAAGCGACAAACATTGCGCTAAGTAGCAAAGCATGTCTTCTAGATACTCTTTTCTCCTTTCTCAATTCGAAATCCCTCGACTTCACTGCATTCCACGATAAATGCAGTCCCTAACACGATTGTTCTCAAGTAGTCTATTCTAACATATAAACTCATCCAATCAAGTATCAATGTACTAGAGCATCCAATCTTTTAGTGCGTGAATAATAGTAGATTGTACATTCACCTTTTCATGTACGATGCAAATCTCTCTTTGATGATCTCCTTTCGGATATCAGGATAATACTTCGCATCACCAGCAATCAAGTCCTTGATATCTAGGTAATCAGGAATGAGTCTTTGAAGTCCTTGTCTAATCTCTTGCACCTCTGATGGGTTCGATGCAATAAACCCGAGTAGGATTACAGGTCGGTCTACAACCTTCCATGAAACCCAGAATCGCTCAGCCATCTCTCCACGAATGGCTTCCTCAATCTCAATTTGTCTTGCCATCGTGAGTGAGGGAAGCGTTACAATGAAACAGAGGGTGAATCCACTCCTGACAACAACAGGATTCAGCAGGATGCCAAACTGACAGAGATGATGTTCACGAAGAAAGTCCATTCGTTTTCGAACTGTAGGGACAGATGCATTGACAGCCTTAGCAAGTTCGTTCAGAGGCATCCGCCCATCTTGATAGAGATGCTCAAGCAATGCCCAATCTATCTTCTTCATATCATTCAAAGACTTAGTAGGTTGCTCTCCTTCTGCACCAGGAGGTAAGAGTACCTGATATACATCGAATTTACTTATCGATTCCAATGTCTGGATGTAATCTGTAAATTCACCAAGCTCTCGATTGTCAAGATAATTCACAACAACCATACCATCGTTTCTTAGACCAATCCCAACTATCTCTACCAGACGGTGCGAGCCAAGGGTCTCTATGAGAGAGGAATCTGGTCCTGTGTCTGAATGCAGAATAATGATGGCTGTACTGATGTTTAGCAGGGACAGTTTTGGAGTGACAGTGTATCCAGAGATGATTCCCTCTTCCTCCATACGATTTACGCGGTTCTTGACAGTACTCACCGAGACCTTGTACTTGTCTGCTAGGGATGAAAAGGAACTCCTGCAGTCTGCTGACAGCTCTAAGAGGAGTGCCTTGTCCAATTCGTCCACATTGTCGTCCGCCGTATATCGCTGAAGAATCAATCTGCAAATATTGAAAGTCTGCTTAAAAGGGGTGTTACATTTTTGACAGTTTCATCTGACCAAGGTCTTTTGTATCTAATTTTGGAGGAAGTTATACAGAGGAATGAAACAAATGGTTCTAACATTTAGTTCCACCACATTACTTGCAGGCCTTGTCTACGGAGTTGTTATTGGTCTGGTCTTTGCCTTCATTGCGCAACCAGTCCTAGATGATGTCCGTTCAAATGATCCTGATGATGAAACAGTAAACTCAGAGGCTTTCGCCATCTTCATGAAGTTGGGGCTTCCATTGATTATCGGTATAGCAGGCACCTTGGTTCTTGGACCTCTTTGTGGAAGTATTCATCAGTTCTTCATGAATCAAGAGACTATCCTTGGTCAGAATCCAAGTATCATGTATATTCTTTCAATGTTGATATTGACTCTCCTTCTCGATGTGGCAGTCTTTGTAACAGGGACTCCATTTCCAACTGAGAAACTCTTCATGAACACCTGGTCATTTGTGTCCTTAGGTCTCATTATTGGCTTACTCTAAGAGGTGATAGTCATGGATCTGAAATTCACTACAACTACACTTCTCTCAGGCCTAATTTGCGGAGTTGTCTTGGGGGTTCTTTTCTTCTTGTTGATGGCACAGCCAATTTTAGAAGATATACAGTCAGGTGCATCTCCTAATGATTTCATTTTGAATACTGATGGATTTAGGATA
>JAEOST010000016.1 GCA_016840245.1 Candidatus Thorarchaeota archaeon | reverse complement strand
GGTGAGGAGGATAAGGTCTATAGACTCTGAAGTAACCAGCTTCGTCAACCAATTTGAAACCTAGTTTCTTGGCTACAGAGATTGAAGCCTCGTTACGTGTACTCGTCCCATACCAGAACCTTTCGACTCCAGACTCCTTTGCTATCTGAATAAGATACGAAGTAAGTTTGGATCCATAGCCCTTTCCCTGCCTGTCAGGGTTAACGCGGAGAGCCTTCACCCAAGCTTGTGTTGTACCAGGGATGTGCTGGAGTGCTGCTATAGCGGCAAGGGTGTCGCTTTCAAAGAGACCTACTGGGATCCAATTCGAATCATCAATCCACTCAGGAAATCTGTCGGGAACATAGTCATTTTCCCAAACAAGAGAACAGAGCGTCTTTACCTGTTGATAATCACTGTTATCTAACTCTCTGCAACTGGTTGACATGATTCGAGGGCGGAAAATTGAAGTATAAGAATCGTCGCATGTGTATATGTTTCCAGATTTATGAACGACACTTCTGAAGGACAATGCAGTAATGATGATGCACATTGGAAACATACGTTGTTGGAAATCCCCAGCAACCTAACCTCTTGTTATCTTGACACCAGATCTGTTCTTGCCTAAGGTCAAATGTATCCGATAGATTGCGTGCAAGATCCCAGGCTATGGGTCGTAGGGTACCATCAACATCGCGCATGTTCTGTGCAACAACTGTTAGATAAGCGCCATCCTTCAGATATGGTTCAGTCATTCTAAACACTTGGCATATATCTTTGATATAATCATCATATTCATTGAGGTTACCAAGATCATACTGTGACTCACTATAGGTTTGTTTGAGACCTCTCTCAGCCCGTTCCTTTTGGGCGGTATCATTCCCACCTCGAGATTTTCTCAACATGTCCCAGTAAGGCGGTGAGGTAATCAAGTAGTCAAACTTTGGAATGTCATCGTCAAAATGAGATTTAAGTACATCAGCAATGGACATGGAGTTTCCCTGAAGGATATGATGAAGCCCATTTCCAGAAACTGAATCAATCTGATCCTGTCCAACACTGACAAATTCTGGATTGAGTTCGACTCCTACGGAATTTCGACCAATCATCTTGCATGCAACATTGGTGCTAGCAACACCCGCGAATGGATCCAACACCCAACCCCCCTCACAGGTGAAGTACGTGACAAATCTTGCTACAAGCTCCTCAGGATATTTAGCAGGATGTACAATCTGCCCCTTATTACGTCTGATTGGGTTTATGACAAACCAGGACTTTGTTGACTTGACCCATGTCTTACCGTCAAGGTCGTTGAGTCTTGGACGACTAGATTGTGCACCTGCCATTACAATCACCAATGGTTGTAAGGGACAATTTCACTGAAATAAATGTAGCAGTCTGCATAGATAAGACAATTATATCAGGAAATCATGCTCCTACAGTAGATTAAATAGCGGTCTATACCTAGGACCATATCTGAAAGGGTGGTACACCTGACAGAAAAAAGGGTGCAGTTGAGCGATATCACAGAAAAGCTAGAAGAGATTCACAGCATTGCGACGAATTCACTAATCGAAGTTGTCACAGCCTTTGAAGACTTGAATCTTGAAATGGCAGAGGGTATAGAGAGCGCAACGGAGGACCTCGAATCAAAGAATAATGCATTCGAGGACATGATTGTTGATGCATTGAATTGTGAGCCGCCTGAGCCTGAGTATCTCAGAACATTGACTACATATCTTCAGATTTCAAACCATCTCTATAGAGTGGGTGAGTACGCCTCAAAGATTGCCAGAATTGTCCTCCTGTGTGAAGACACAGATCACTTCAAGGAACTTGAGTCACTCCCATATCTTGCAGAGATTGCAAAGAACTCACTTGATATGAGCCTCAAAGCCGTACTCTCTGGTGACTATTCAGAGATTGATGAGCTCGAAAAACTTGAGGCTGAGTCTGATCGAGAGACCTCCGAGATGTTTGATGAGATCTCCGAATTCCTAAGACAAGAACGCAATATTGGAACCATGGCTATGTTCTATGTGATTGTGGGTAGATACTGTGAGAGGGCAACTGATGAAGCTCTAGCAATTGCTGAACGTGGGATGCATCTGAAGACTGGCATTAGAAAGAAATTAGGTTTAGAGTACAGATATGGGGACTCTGAAGCACCACATTGAGATGTCTCATTGATTTCTCATGATCTCCCTGACAAGTTCAGTGAATGCAGTATCAACGTTTGTATTCTCAGTAGCACTTGTCTGGATGAATCTTAGAACACGCTTTGCCAACTCACTATGAATCTCGTTTTCATCAATTTTCGATTCAAGGTCAATCTTATTCTCAACAACAATTGCATGAGCGTCCTTGTTTCCCGCATACAACGCATCAAGCCATGCACCAAGACTATGGAATGTCTCTGGCCGAGTCCTGTCAAAAACGAAAAATGCTCCAGCTGCGTTAGAGCAATACTGCTCTCTGAGTTGGGCAAACGACTCCTGACCCCCCAAATCCCAGATTATAAGCTTGTGTGTTAATTCTTCAATCTCGACGTACTTGACATGAAGAATTGCACCAATTGTGTGAACGGTGTTCGGGTTAAAACTGTCATAGACATAACGCTCTACCAGTGAGGTCTTTCCTACTCCACTATTTCCTAGGAAGACTAGTTTGTGTACAAAGTCTGGGTCCTTGTAAGCCACTTGTTTTCCTCACT
>JAEOST010000161.1 GCA_016840245.1 Candidatus Thorarchaeota archaeon | reverse complement strand
AGATCCACATCTAGGACAGGGATTACATCTATGAACTTTCTCAGTTCCTGAAATGTAGTTTCAGGATCATCATCAATCGAGATTTCAAGGTCACCAAACAATGTGTCATCCATGAACTTTATGAAAAAGGTTCTATCGAGTTCGAAGGATGGCTTCAAGATAAGGCGTAGTACAGCGCCAAAACTGGCGGAAATTCCAATATTGATGGGAGTCCCAAGTCGCATCAGAAAGACTGGTGTGATTCCCTTGAGTTTTGTCTGAACGGGATTCTCTAAGATCCACTGTACCCAAGAATCAAAGTAGCCAGTGATATCATAGAAGGCCTCCTCAATCAACATATCAGCCAAGGCATAGAGGTCAAAGAATTGGCGTGGCAGCAACCCAGTCAGGTGCTCACTGAATTGTGTATCATCTACAACAACTATTCCTTCACTTGCAAACCACTCAGTGATCTCATCCCGAATTGACTGTACAACGCCTATGATATATCTATTAATTTCATCAGCGGCATCAATATGCATTCTTAGACCACTAAATTGGTGTCGGATGAATAGCCTAAGTAGTGAAGTCAGTATCCTACCGATAGGACCTCCAGTTCCAGATGACCTTTCTGTGATTTCTCTAAGAAGGATGTAATCGTCCTGAGCTAAGGTGTTTCCGAGTTTTACTAGAGGCTCTAGTGGTTCACCCTCTTCATCAAGCTGAGGAACCTCTTCGGCGAAAGTCTCTGAAATAGGTGGAGCGATAAATTCTGGTTCTTCACCAGTATAGGTCAGAGGGATGATGGCTCTTGAGAAATAATCGTTGATATTCTCTGACAGATCACCCATAACGAATTTTCCAAGCTCTTCACCAATCTTTGACCGATCAGGATTGGAGTCATCCTTCAGAATTTTCGCGACTCGCGCAATCGAATTGAAGGCAGTTAGGTGCAGATCAACAACATGGCTGGGTTCAGTATAGACACCATCAGGGCATTCCAGATGGTCCAGTAGGAACTTTGCGTTACCAATTCCCCAGATGTGATTGACTTCTGGATGAAGACCAATAACATCGGCCAAACTCTTCCAGTCAATCAGATCATCACGAACAGTGATTCCAGATAATGTACTATTGAAGATGTAAATAACAGTCCACTTATCGCATATATCAAGATAGGAACTAAGACTGTAGAATGAATCAACTTTGAACATATCGATGTCAAGGTCATAATTGGTTAGTGCACTCTCGATTGAGGATGCCGCGATTGATATCTCAGAGTTAAAGCCATCATACAATACGGCAATTTGAAGTCGGGGTGTATCTATTGAACTTCTATTATCAATTGGTTCTGGAATTGCTGCATCTACGCTGGCCACAAAAGGAGTTAGCATAAATAATACTGCAAAAAGACAAGCTGCAAAAACATTAGATCTGGACCTATTGGTAATCCCCATTTCTGAACACCTCTGGAAATACTCCAGTGATATCGCACCACACGTCAAATCAGGAATGAAGTCAGTTACAGAATAAAGTAATAAAGTGCACGCATCTATAAAATATGTAACTGATTAGATACACATTCTATATTCACCTACACAGAACTGTGCTAACTCTTAATGTCTCTACAATTCTCTACAGCCAATAGGTAGCATTGAAGGCTGTGGTCTTCACAAGAGACCTACTTTTTCATTGAATGAACCAATGAGTTCATCAATCTTTGGAGTCATTTGCTGAACATTGCCAAAGTACTTTTCATGTTCGTACCATTGATTGTTAAGCTCATCCAACTCCATTGCTTGTTGTTCGATCCATGTGTAATATTTCAAATGATGAATACGTTTCCGTTCATAGAAACCAAGTTCCAGCATAGCATCAATACCTACACCCTGAATATGTCGATGATAATCCTTGATTGCAACTTCTTTTGTATACTCACCGTGAGTTTCACGAGCCTCTTTGAGCCTCGATTGATACATCTCCATCGAATCAGTGAAAATTGTGAGCACGACATCACGATTTGTTAATTCATAGTATTTTGCATATTTGATTGCCATGAGTGTATTAGCAATACTTGATATTCCAAGAAGGTCTAGTATTGAAACTAGTTTCTCAGAAACTCCTACATCATTGATCAGATAATCTTTCCCAGCATCTTCATTGAAGAGACGAATCAGGTTCATCGTATCAATGTCATCAATAGCTATCACCATGTCTGTGTTTCGAACATTGTGGATCCATGGTACATGCTTGTCACCAATACCCTCTATTCTATGTCCCCCGTACCCATTCAACAGAAGAGTCGGACACTGGAGAGCCTCACCTGCAACAATCTTGGAGGTTGGGTAAAGTTCCTTCATGTAATCTCCACAGGCAATGGTACCAGCTGATCCTGTGGTTAGACAGACACCATGATACTTACTCTTGCCTAGTTCTTTACTTAGTAAGTGCTCCATCGCATGACCAGTCACATCATAATGAAACAGGTAATTTCCGAATTCGGAGAATTGATTGAATACAAATACATCATCGCGTTCTCTTCTAAGTTCCCAGACTTTATCATAAATTTCTTTGACGTTACTCTCACATCCGGGAGTAGCAATGATTTCACTAGCCACTGTCTTGAGCCAATCAAACCGCTCTTGAGACATTTCCTCAGGGAGAATCGCTACGCTCTCACAGGCTAGCAGTGTAGCGTCATAGGCACCACCTCTGCAATAGTTACCAGTACTTGGCCATACAGCTTTGTGCTTTGTAGGGTCGAATTGACCAGTTACAAGAGGTGGTACAAGACAACCAAAGGTTGCTCCAACTTTGTGAGAGCCTGTTGGAAACCATTTTCCAACTAAAGCAATGATCCTTGCTTCCACACCTGTCAGTTCTGGTGGAAGTTCAATATAATTCGGATATTCTGAATAAAGACCTCCCTTTTCGATTGGTTCATTATACCATGTAATTCTAAACAGATTTTGTGACGCAACATCCCAGAGACCTATTTTTTCGAGTTCCTCTTTTATCTTATCAGGAACAAGGTTTCGTGGATTCTTCATCTGTTCAAATGTTGGAATAACAATGTTTCTTTCTTTGCAGCGTTGAACCGTTCGCTTTAGTTGCTCATCATGCATTGTGAGGTCAATCATTTTTTCAACTCCGATGCCATTCATTAATTTTAAGCGGGTCACAAACACATCGGTTTGCCTTTAAATCCTGAGGGTAGCTCACTCGATTATACCAACTTTCTTGTCGGTTATCCAAAGCCTTATTGAGGATTGGATATTAACTATAGTGATTATCTATGTTGGCTTTATCTAAGGAAACCAAGCTCTCAGCGGATGAGATACTAGAGAGAGCGTCACAATACTTTGATGGTAAGATCGGTTTGACCACTAAGGAAAGGATTCCTGGTTGTTGTGCAGAATTCAGCAGTGACTTAGGATTCGTTGCAGTACAAATCTTAGATAATGGAGTGAATAATGAAGTCATCCTAACAACCCGGGAATTTGAATATCAGGTTCAGTACTTTATGCAGAGTCTGTAGTCGTTCGTTCAATGAACTAGGAAACTCTCTGAAACCCAGGCAATGCTTGAAATAAACCACCTGACATTCTCCAGCCTAGAAGCATAATCATCATTAATGCTATGCAGCATGACAAAATCATACCATTCGAGTTAAGACTATGAAATATCGCGGATAGAAATTCATCAAGACCCACTGTCGTGTCT
>JAEOST010000160.1 GCA_016840245.1 Candidatus Thorarchaeota archaeon | reverse complement strand
TCAAAGCATTGTCGAGATCATCAGGATGTAGTTGTGATTCAAAGAAACCTGCAGTTGCTTCTATCTCATCTAAATCATGTCCTAGAATCTCTGCCCATCTCTCATTGTATGTCATTCTATCTGTAATTAGATTCCAATCCCAAATCCCTAAGTCTGCACCTCGAAGTGCTAATTCTAGTCTATGCTCGCTATCCCTCAGAGCTGCCTCGTTCATCTTATCTCTAGTAATATCAGTGATAACTCCAATAGCGCCGACCACTATTCCATCTTTGTTTCGTCTGGGAGTAGCAGAAACTCTGACAATCTTTGAATCTCCATTCTTATGGTAAATCTCGACCTCGTAGATTGAACTCTCACCAGATTCTCTCAACTGTGTTTGACTGACAATTTGTTCAGTTTCATCTTCAGGTATGAAATCTGACAGGTTCTTCCCAATGATATCCTCAGCTTGATAGCCAATGATGTCTGCGAATGCTTGGTTTGTCCATTCGACTACTTCATCCAAGTTCACGAAGGTGATGCCTGCAGGGATGTTCATCAATGCCTCGCGTATCGCGACATTGTATTCTTCTTCTTCATCCCATTGCATCTTGGTGTCCACCTATGTCCATCTACTCTTATTTCTACGACATAATGACCTATATTCTAGACTATGTGAGTTTGTAATATTGAGTGTTGGTGTTGGTGCACTCTTTTGTCCTCATTCGATAACATATTAGAGGCGTATAAACTGAAAACCGATTCATGCAACTAACTCCAGACCTTCTTCTTGGCGTAGTTTCTGGCCTTGCTGGTTCAGCTGTTTATGCAGTGTCTGTAGTTGTATACAAATCCCAGAGTGATGAGATACGTCCACTCGCAGTTAGTTCACTCAAGATGTGGATAGCTTTTCCACTCATGCTATTTTTGATAGTACTCCCTTTTGTTCCATCTCCATTCGCATTCCCAATTGAAACTGTAGTTCTTCTAGCACTGTCAATTATCTTTGGTGCTGTGATTGGTGATACAGTATATCTAACGAGTCAAGAACGGATTGGTGTATCCTATGCATTTCCAATTTCAATGTCCTTTCCAATCTTGACCTACTTGCTCACACTAGTATTTCTGGGAGAACAGTGGTTTTGGTCCCGTTTTATTGGAATAGTAATCGCTGTGGTAGGTGTAGTGATTCTTACTCTCGAGCAAGAGAATGATGAAGAACCTAGTGAAGGTGAATCAAAATTTGATTTCATTGGGATCACGCTTGCAATAATCACAGCGATACTCTATGCACTTGGTACTACTATCCTTCAAGTAGCAACACAGAACCCTGTGATTGATGTAAATCCCATCTCGGCAAATTTCGTTAGAATCACAATTGGTTCACTAGCCTTCTTACCCATGATGGCAGTTGCTAGAACCAAGGGCATGCCTCTCCCATCTAAACGTGTGACGAAAATCATAGCAATCACTGGACTCTTTGGAATGGGATTCGGTTCAATCCTCTATGTCACAGCAGTTACGTATGCAGGTGCTGCAATTACTTCTGTGATCGCTTCAACTGCTCCTCTCTTTGCAGTTCCAATTTCAGTTATCTTCCTTAAGGAGCGACTCACGGTACTGACAGTTATTGGCATATTGGCTACTGTATTTGGTGTTATCTTAGTAGTCATTGGGATTTAGTTTGAAGTGAATCACTGAGGTGCTTCATGGAGTTCAATATAGATCTCGAAAGTATCATTCAATCGGTGGAAGAGCACGCGGATTTTGTCACCAACGCGTTTCTTCATGATTAACTTCCTGAGGTCTTCCATCCCATTAATTTCTTGACCATCAATTCCAACGATTACATCTCCTGCCTCAAGACCGGTCCCAGCTGAGGGACCTGGTGGCACCTGGACGAGTAAGGCTCCCTTGTCAACTCTCAGTTTGTAATGCTCAGCTACACCTCTATTCAGTGTGACTCCCACTACTCCCATCCATGGAGTACGAACAGTACCTGTTTCTACGAGCTCCTCATAGACACTCTTGATGCCATCTACTGCAATGGCAAATCCAATACCCTGACTCCAAGGAATCATCGCAGTGGGGACTCCAATCAATTTGCCTTCCGAGTCCACTAACGCACCGCCAGAATTGCCGGGGTTAATTTGAGCAGATGTCTGAATCAAACCCTCTAGAAATGTATCTCGACCTTGGATTGTTCTGTCCTTCGCACTAACCATGCCAAATGTGACAGTTGATCCAAGTCCTAGGGGATTGCCAATAGCTATAGCGAATTGACCAACCTGTAGTGTATCCGAATCGCCTAGTTCTATTGGCACTAACGTTTCAGCATCAATTTTGAGGATAGCAAGGTCTCTAACTTTGGAATAACCTACAACTATAGCCTTGTATGTACGACCATCATGAAGCGCCACATCAACATCACGGGCGCCTGCAATGACATGTGCATTTGTCACAATGAATCCCGTATCAGTGAGGATTACACCAGAGCCCTGCCCTTGAACAGGTACCACCCTCGATAACTGTGTTCTTGCCAATCGTGTCGTTGATACGCTTACGACAGATGGAACTACTTTCTGAACTACATTGACAAATGTTTCTTCGAGTTTTCCGAGCATGCCATTTCCTCAATAATTAACAATTGCTAAATATTTTCACTTTTCCTAATATTAACTTGACGAAGGAGGAATCCATGATATGTAAGGAATTTTGATTGCGAACGCGGAGTGTTCTCATTCCATTTTTGGGAACCAGACTCTGAACTCTGCACCCTCTTCGGGTTTTCCTGCTACCCTGTCGAGAACCTCAACTTTTCCTTGATATTTGTCTAGTATCTGCATTGATTGGTGAAGGCCTAATCCTCCGTATCGACGGGACATCTCAAACAGATCCTCCTTCATTGTATCTGAGATACCAGACCCATTATCACCAATGGCAACGACGAACCCACCATCCTCTTGTGAGATTGTAATCCATACCTTCTTGTCATCTGAAGGATTGTGCTCTATAGCATTGATCAAGAGGTTTGTTAAGAGGAGCTCGAGAAATGTATCAGCCGTGACTATTGCTTCTGTTGTTTCGTAATTACGAATGAACTCCGCATCTTGAACTCTGGTTGAGATTGCTTGGATACACGCATCTAAGGAGGTCATAAGAGACCTTCCAATCAGCGGAGCTGCCAGTAGATGCTCTGTTTCCTTGGCTTCTTCTATCATCCGTGAACACCGCTGAACTGATTTTGCGATAACGTCCATGAACGATTCCTTGATTGAATCATCTGTAGCAGAACGTAACAGCGCTGCACTACTCATAATGACCTGAAGCTGATTTCTAATATCATGGCCCATGAGATCGAGATACAACACTGCTCTATCCTTCGCACTGCGTAATTCTCTCTCTGCAATCTTGCGATCAGTCACATCCACAAATACAGTCTGAACTGCAGGCTCTCCTGCGAACTCGATTGTACTAGCATAGGTCTCCACCCACTTAATTTCACCTTCGCTTGAGAGAAGGCGATATTCAGATCTGGGGGGGCTCTCTCTTCCGGCCAGTCTATCAAGGATGCGTTGCCTTAGATCTCCACGGTCATCAGCATGAAACAATCCCCAGATATCCATCAAAGACAGACCAAGAAGTTCGTCGACTCTCCTACTGGCCAGGTTCGCAAATGCTTTGTTCACATAAACAAGACCATCATCTTGCAGGATAGTGAGTCCCTGTAACGACTGTTCTGCTAGTGTACGATACTTTACTTCTGATTTCAGGAGTGTTTCTTGAACATCTCTTCGTTCAGTGATGTCAACTAAAACAGTCTGCATAGCTGGCTTACCACCAAAGTCAACTATACTCACATATGACTCAACGTATCGTATTTGACCGTCTTTGCGCTTTATTCGGTATTCATTCCTGGGTCCAATCTCTTTTGATTTCATATAGTCACGAAACCGTTGTTTAAGACGAGCTTGATCGTCCTCATGTATCATCTCCCATACTTGAGGAGTGTTGAATTCCAACAGTTCATCAATGGAATATCCAACTAAATCTGAGTAAGCTTGATTGACATAAACGATGCCTTCATCCTGCATTATAGCAAGCCCCTGGAGTGACTGCTCTGCAAGAACTCTGTACTTCGATTCAGACTGCTTAAGAGCGTCTTCAGCAAGTTTTCGCTCTGTTATGTCGATAAGACCGACCTGTAAGGCCTTATCTCCACCGTATTCGATATAATTTGAAAATGCAGCTACCCATCTAAGGGTGCCATCTCGATTGACAAGTCTATACTCGTAGGGTGTTGGGGTTGGTCTGCCCTCTCGTCGATCCTCAGCAAGGTCTAGCAGATATTGTTGGTCATCATGATGAATGAGTGCCCATTGTTCGTCTGAGGACAACGCAAGTAACTCTTCAACAGTATAACCCACCATCCTTGCGAATGCATTGTTTGCATAGACGTAATTCTGACCTTGAATGACTGTGAGTCCCTGAAGTGAGTTCTCTGCAAGAGCTCGATATTTCTCCTCAGACTCTCTTCTAGCTTCCTCAGCTATCTTTCTTGCACTTATATTTCGAATTAGACTCTGATAACCGATGGGTTTTCCGTCCTCTGTCAATATCGTGTTAGTAACGTGAAAATCAAATACCGATCCGTCATCTCTGACCCCCCGAGCTTCGTATCCAGTGGCTTCTGTTTCCATTTCCTCAAAACCACTTCTGAATGCTTCCAATATCCATTCACGATCATCTGGATGAAGAAGGGTAATGAAACTCCTACCAATGATTCCCTCAGGTGTAGTGCCAATCATTTCTGCAGCCCTTTCGCTGCACATAATGACTTCTCCCTGCATGTTCGTTTGGAAGAGGCCGTCTGAAAGATTTTCGTAAAGTAATCTATATCGCTCTTCACTCTCTATTATTGCAGCCTCGACCCTTTTCCTCTCAGTTACATCTGTTGCGACGGCAACGAATCCGCTTGGTCTTCCATCAGAACCAAGCACTTGAGCGAAGCGAGTTTCAGCAGGAAATGTTGTACCATCTTTTCGAACCAAGCGATATTCCTGTATTCTGACCTCTCCCAGCTCCATCTTCCTTCTGTACAATTCTTCAGCCCGAGGACGGTCATCATCTGATACCAATTGCAAAATATGCCTACCAAGAAAACTTGTTTCGTCAGCTTCTCCAAATAATGATACGATACGTTTGTTTGCAAATACAATCTTTCCTCTTAGATCGGCAAGAATAATCGCATCTGGTGACGTATCAACGAGGGTGCGGTATCGTGTTTCGCTATCTGCTAATTCCTTCTCAAACTTGCGTCTCTCTGTAATGTCTGTGATTACCGCAAAGGAACCAAGATACTTACCTTGCTCATTAACAAGAGGGGCACCAGATACAATTGTTGGGACAAGTTCTCCTGACTTAGTCATCCACTCTAGTTCGTACTGAGACGCTTCTCCGAAAGATCTCTTCTGTACATTCTCTTTTAGAGTTGCTTTGTTCTTCTCGTCAAGGAAATACTGTAATGGTTTTCCAACCATCTCCGTCGGAGAGTATTGAAGCATAGCGGCCAGCCGCTTGTTTACATACGTGAAGACATTCTCTTTATCTACAACTCCAAAACCCTCGTTCATGGAGTCGACTAAGGCTCTGTATCTAAGAATGTCATCTGAGGTTCCGTCGGTCATTAGAAGGCCAACCCTATCTAGGTTTGAATGCTTTGATTATGAAGCTTTTCCGCCTATCTTAGTATCGGTGATAGATAGATTTCTCTGGGTTGGATAATTTACATGTATATTCCCATTAATCTCAGTAGAGTGAAGTATTGAATGGTAAGCCAACGAAAGAAGACTGTTCGATTCTGTGGATATGCAAGATACCCTTTTGACCATGTTCGATATAGTTTTGGTTCGCAGGATGACTGGTCATGAGAGACCGAAAGCGCGATCTGATGAAGATTCTATTCTTAGTTCCTCTCTCAGTCATAACTGCTATTGCCGCAATTGGGGGTGCGGGTATTGTTTCCTTAACACCTTCAACCCGTGTAGGAGTTCATACACTTCTTACATGTTGGGCGATTATTCCAGCTGCCGTCAGTATACTAACATTGTTGAGAAGATACACAATATCACACGTTGTCTTTAGTTCCGCTTTTATTTTTCCGATGCTTGTTCATGCTGAGAGTGCACTATCTCAACTATACACGATTGATCAACCAATAGTTCAACTATCGCCATGGGATGCAGCAAGTGCTCTACTTGAGATTTCTATTATTGCAGTTCTTTTAGCTGGCGCAATAAAACTCTCAAACACAAATGAAGAAGACATATCTCGGATAAAAAGACGTAGTCTAACTGTAATTACAATTCTTCTACCTGCTTCCTTTCATGCAGTGATGTGGTATATCATATTTCCACTGATGCCTGTTTCATGTATACCAATATGTCTCAGTATGATTGGGATAGTCGGCTTAATTGCTCTGTCGTATGTCGTGTTACTATCAGCAAGGTTGAAGTATGATTTGCTTCCAATTGATACAGGGTATCTAACTGCTGGTACTCTAATACTGGGAATGTCCTCTATCTTCTTGATTGGTTCAGTACTCGGAGTGAGTAATGCTTGGATTTATGCAGAAAATATCTTGATGGCAGCATTGTTAGTTTTTGGGTTATCTGTTGGAGTTCCATTCTTGAAGAGCGCCGGTTTTAGACGTCGTACTGCATATATCCTGGTTATAGGTTTACTATTGATTACCTATATTCCTCTTCTAATTACAACCATGATTGAATCAATGGGTTTCAATATTATCATTGAGGAATCGAATCTTCTGGCCTATTCAATTATCCATATTGGTGCAGGTTCTCTTTCTGCTATGATGGCAATCCTCCTCTATATTTACTCACGTCGTAACATTTCGAAGATGCATTATCCAATGATTCTTCTTTTTGGTCTATGGGCAGGTGTTGCTGGAATTTCGGTATTAGAATTCATCATTCCCACATTTACACCATTAGGTGAACCCATTATTCCTTACATTGTAGGTAGCATCATCACTCTTGTTTTACTTCTCTATATATTGCATAGGGTTTCATTTACGGAAAAATTTGAGCGGTTACCGAATGATCACATTCTCCTACTCTGTGGTGTAATTGGATTAACCGCACTTGTGGTGGTTGGTGAGGCTGCAAATCAAATTGCTATCCAACTGTTTCCTGGACTTGATGGAGACCTTCTAAGTAATGCCCTTTTGCTAAGCACTAATCTCCTTATTATGTTCAGTTTTGCTTACCTTGTTTTCCTTCTTTCAGAAATTCGTGTTGGGCAAATCACACTCGAAACATATGTTGCTTATTTCCTCTCTATGTGGATTATCCCCAATATCTTGAAGAGTTACTACTCTACATTCACAGCAGGTTGGTGGGTCTCAGAGCTATTGATGTTCATTGAGCTGCTTCTGGGTCCAGCAGTACTTGCATGGTTCTATGTGAAGATGATGAGACAAGCTGAAGAATCTCAAGATAAAGCGAATCTCTATGCTGACCTCCTTATGCACGATGTGAGTAACTATAATCAAATGACCATGATCGCATTGGAGCTACTCACACAGGACACAACGCAATCTGAAGGGCGGGAACGGTTAGCAAGAGATGCACGACTTGCAGTTTCACTCTCAGAACAACTGATTGGGAATGTTCGACTACTAACTGAAACGGAGCGATTCAAACTTCAACCATTGAAACCAATGAACTTAGTATCTGTAATAGTGAGTGCCCTTGATGAAGTATCTGACCGCTTTGGCAATGAAGAGGTTCGAGTCAATTTCAAACCCGATCAAAGCCATGCATATGTCATGGGAAATGAGCTTCTTGTATCTATATTCATGAATTTACTTCGAAGTGCGTTGGAACATATCACAGAAGAGCGCGATCTCATACTTGAACTCAACTCTTCAAATGATGATATCGAATTATGGACCGCTCGCATGTGTTTTCCTAAGGGTATTGTTGTTCACCACGAAGGAGTACCAGTCTTCAATAGAGACGTAGGAAGTATTGGAGGTTCTTCATTAGGTCTTCTGGTTACAAAACTAATAACCGAGTCCCTTGGTGGATATATTACTGCAATGGATACAAAAGATACAAACCGAACTCCGTGTACTGAGGTGGTAGTTCACTTACCTGCTTGCAAAGACCCAAGGATTTGACAGATTGAAGATTGCAACGTATGATGGAGTCAAGATTGATTAAAATGCTGAGCCTAGTTTGCTATTGGGATAATCACACACAGGCATGCTCCTTTAGAGTAGTCCCCCTCAATACGATCCCCAACTAGCAACTCTCCTCCATATCTGTCAACAATTCTCTGCACAAGAGTTAGTCCTATTCCAGATCCCCCTTTACCTCCCTCAGCAAGGCGTTTTAGAATGGTTTCTTTCAGAGAGTCACCAATTCCTGGTCCATAGTCTTCGAATCTAATCTCTACCTTTCCTTCTTCTTTACGTTCGACTGCCTTGATGTCTATGACAACTGGATCTAGTTGATCATTCTTTGCAGCATTGTGCATGATGTTATAGAACACATCTACTAGAAATTCATCAGCAATCACTTGGTAATCGTCCTTCTCGATGTGACAATTTACTTTCAATTTTCGTTGTGGAAAAGTATTCTTCACAATTTCAATTGCTGTGACAAGAGATGGGTAGAGATCCAATGGTGCTAGATCTAAGGGTTCTCTATCAACATGCGAGAACTTTCTCACATTCGATATTAAACCAACACCCCTCTTCACCTGCTCAAGGGATGCTTCTATCTGACTTCTAAGATCTAAAGAGATTTCCGTACTGAGTAGGATTAATTCAAGACTGGCCATTATTCCTTGATTGATGTTGTTTAGGTCATGTGCCATTAGGTCGTTGAATAGCTCAGCTCTAGCCTGTGCTTCTCTAGTTTCATCATAGGCTCTCTTTTGGTCTGTAATCTCTCGAGTTACTTCTACCATACCTGTTACTTTTCCATCATCATCCATGACAGGAAATCCTTTGATATGCCAAATCCTTCCATCTGGGGTGAACATCTCATCTTCATTCTGTTGACCAGTATTCTTAGCACGCAAAACCGGACAATCATGACATGGCTCTGAAGACCCATGCCATAACTCATGGCAGTACTTACCTACTAGTTCAATTGGTTTCAACCCTATGGAATTCGCTGCAGCGGTATTTGTCCAAACGATTTTCATGCTATCTGCATCGTAGTAATTGACATGATCTGACATACTGTCAAGAATAACAGACTTTTCTCTTTCACTAGATCTCAGAACTTCTTCAGCACGCACTCTCTCACTAATATCCCTCTTTATACCAACATGGCAAATTGATTCTCCTGCATCATCAGCGATAGTAAATGCAGACAAGTC
>JAEOST010000159.1 GCA_016840245.1 Candidatus Thorarchaeota archaeon | reverse complement strand
CTATCTCAGGAAACCTCTGGTCAGGAGTACGGATACTTTACTCATCATCCAATAAGGTAGTGAGCAACAGAATCTTTGGTAAACCTCATCCCATCTTAAACAACACCAGAACTGGTGTGGATCTCAAGGATTCATCTGATACTACTATGATGAACAATACTATCAAGGGTAACAACTATGGTGTGTATCTCGTAGACTCCTCTGAGAACACAGTGCTAAACAATTCAATCATCGAGAATTATGATGGTGTGATTTTCCAATATTCTTTGAATAACTTGGTAGTGAGGAATACAATTTCTAGAAACTCAAATTTCGGGGTATATTTAGGATATAAAGCTGAGAACAACCGTGTCTATCTTAATGTAATTACCAATAACGATAACAAAAATGCATACGACAAAGGAATTAACAATCACTGGAATACCACAGGAAAGGGTAACTTCTGGTCTGACTATTCTGGCACGGGTGTGTATCATATACCCGGAAGAGGAAATCGCATAGACTACCATCCATTGGTATATCCACCTACTATTCCAACCACAAGCACTACAAGAACTACAACAGGAAACGGAAATTTGCCCAACTTGGTCATCACGATTCTGGGCGTGGGTACAGTTGTAGCAGTTCTGGCCATCGTCATCATGTATCGTAAGACTAGGTTATAGGAGGAAGAACCCGTCCAGTAGCGATAACTGGACAGGATTCACTCTACTATCTCTCAGCTTTGACCCGTTTTATCTCTTCAATGATTTCCGGTAATCTAACCATTGTAGTTTACTAGCTGAGTATCTCAAGTGCTCTTCCTCCCCCTAGTGGAAGAATCGGTGACTAGGGTGTATCTCCAAACCCCCCGAATTTCACTTCCCACTTCATCTGCCAGGTCTCTTCTTTGGTCATTTCTTCTAAACTGGGATACTGGGCTTGTTTACAGATTTCAACAACTTCTTGGAGGACTTCTCCTGAGTCATGCGAATTGTCCTCTCGCAACATTACTGACAGATTTCTTAGTGATACTACAAGACTCGCTTCGAACATCCCTGGAAATTCCCTTACAAGCTCCCGTTTGATATCAACTGTTCTCTTCAAATTGGAGTATGCCTCCGACTTTCGGTCTGCCTTGAGAAGGAATTGGGAGTAGTTGTGAAGCAGTATTGCTAGATGGATTCTGTATTGCTCAGGTGTTCTCTTGGCAAGGTACTCACCAATGGATAGCGACTCCTGAAAATGAGGACCCGCAGCCTCCAATTCATTATTCTCCGCTAGAATAATAGCAAGGTTGCAGAGCACAATTGAAAGAAGCCCTTTGTAGGCCTCTGGTGACTCATCCACTTTTCCGCGAGAAATTTCTAGAGCTTCTTCAAGTACTGCCTTTGCTTCGGGAAAGCTACCCTTACACCGGAGTATAATCCCATGATTATTTAGAAACAAAGCAAGGTCAGCATGGAACCTGTGCGGCAATGACCCATAATCACGGTAGAGCTGAATGGCTTCAAGTAGTTCCTCTTCTGCCTTCTCATACTCACCATTCCTCATTCGGATGACCGCAGACATACTGAGTTGAGATCCTAAATTCAAAATGTTGGCGCCCTGCTCAACGCGTTTCCTACATGATCCGATAGCCTGATTCATTGATGAAATGGCCTGAGTTGTCTTTCCACGGATACTATAGACCTGGCTCAAAGTAAATTGGGCACGTTCCATCCAAGGTTTGTACTCCTCTGGTGATTCCTCAACATTCTCCTGTGCCATTTCAAGGAGCTCAATACATAGCTGTTCAGTCTCGTCTAGTCGGTTTATTTTGAAACATAATATGCTATAGGTCCAGAGCTCACTTGCCAATCTTTGCATATAGACATCAGGATCTCTGTCAGCAAGACTTCTACGAATCTGCAACGCTTCAGTGAAAAGGCGTTCTGCTTCTTTCATGTCACCATTAAAATCAGCCATATATGCCAAGTTGTGCAACATTGCGGCCAAGACAGATGGTAGGCGTAGATTGTCTGGTTCAGATTCAATCAACCCTCTTTGAAGCTCAATTGCCTCGCGGATAACTTCATCTGCTTCATCCCACTTGTTGGCGTTCATCAGTATTAAGCCGAGAGCATTTAGGGAAAAAGGAACCTGAGCAATTTCTTTGATCTCCCTGTAAATCGCAATTCCTTCTTGCATGGGACTTATTGCATCTAAGGGATTCTTCAATCTCCGCGATAGACCATACTGCACCAGAATCCAAGCTAGGGTTTTGAGCTGTTTAGGATCTCCCTGGGCTGCAACGGTTCTTTGAATCTCTAGAGCCCTTGAAATTGCGTCGAAAGCTTCGTCAACTCTGGTATTCTTCAATACCTCCCATAGGTCACAAAGATATTCTGCCACACTGTCAAGATGCTTCTCCGATTCCTCCTTTGCCAATTCCTCATTGACTCTTATGGCCTCTCGAAGCACTTCCTCCGCTTCAGGATAACGTGAGGTCAAGATCAATGCTTTGCCTTTAAGCCCTTGCAGCTCAGCTTTACCTTTAGTGGATTGAAACCTTGTATTTTCAAGAATTTCCAGCGCTTCCAGTGCTGCATCTTTCCTGACTAGGTCATCGATTGCTTCCTTTACTTTTTCGATGACCTCCTCCTCTGAGAAAATCGCTCTAATTGAGAATGCGTGTCCAATTAGGGTCAAATCGCCCTCATCATCTGATTTCTTCTCAAGTAATTGAGCGACTTCTTCTGCTAAACTCTTACCCCGCGAGCCCAACTCAGCAATGATTAGTTCTCTTGCCAAATCATGCAGCACCCAAGTACCATCATCACGCGAGCGGACAAAGCTCAAACGCAAAAGCTGGTCCCACAAATCAGTGGTCATAGATGGGGCGATGATGTCCATTACTCTGCGACCAAAGAACTCCATTAGTCCAGCTCGTTTGATGATGTCCTGAAGTCCCGCTGTCATATTGAAGAGTCGACGCCATGTCATCAGACGGACTTTATCAAGTGTGTCAGCTCGAAGGCTTTCTACATCATCCAACGAAATCGTACCAGTATCCTTCATGTCACAGATGGCATCAATGATGAATGGGTTGCCACCACTCACACTCACTATCCTATCCTGCATTGCATTGTCAGATACTTCTCTCTTCTCAAGTAATTCACGAGTACTGACTTCATCTAGCTCGGTGAGCTCTTTCTCCTCGACCCTTCTTTTCGCATCTCCTGCAGTTGGACTCGACCTCCTACTTCCCAAAACACCGACACTGTGGTTTAGTGATGAAAGAAATACACACCACAGCTCGGCCTCGCTGATCTTCTTTCCTCTATAACGCCAGAGTGCAGTGTCATAGTCAACATACTCAAAGTGATCGAAGAGAAAGAGGAGGGGTTGTTCCGTCTGATTCCGGCAATTTATGTCTTCAAGGAGTGAGTCCAAATACAAAAACTCTGCATTTCGAGGTTCTTTCCAGAGAATCTCAAGCAAACGCTCTACATGATCCTTCCCCAGCCGGTTCTCCAACCACTTACCAACCGTACTATACTTCCCCTTCAGTTTGGGAGCGATCTTTGAACCTGCTGCACTGATGGCGCTGCCAATGCTGGCGAGAGACCCAATGAAGGGTATGGCCATGGCAATCTCCTTCGCCCATTCCCGTCCCTCTTGTTTAACTGGCTCCACACCTTCCACGAAGCGTTGACGAATCTGCCAGAGGACATCAAATCGCTGAAGTCGTATGCCAACAAGTGCCGCACCCTTGGCTAATACATTCAGACGACTGTAGAAATCTGGGTACTGCTGGCAATCTAGGCGAATGGCTGATTCCACAGTGTTCATCCAGTGATTCAAGAGCGTGCTCTTTCCGATTCCTCCAATTCCTCGGAGGTGTAGAACAACAGATTGGTCTTTGCATCTCTTGAGCGCCTCTGACATCCAATCGAGATACTCTTCTCTATCCACGAATACCTGCTCAGATGGTTGGAAGTGCTCATACACCGGGCATCCCTCTGGTCACGCTTCATCTGTATTGAACGCAACTTGTCATAAAGACGCCGGTTGCCGTTTGCTAAAACAGTTCTTTAAAAGTGATTTACTTCACTTCCCACTCCATGTGTCGCTTCACATCCCAATTCATCACTCTTTGTTTTGAGAGTCTTGAACAATCTCCAATAAGATACGATTAGAATGTAAACATTAGAGATATGTTCAATGATTAAATTATTCTTGAAAATTTCAAAACGATGATACTTATTCCACTTCAACCAAACGTGAATAACCTTAGTATCGCCACAAGTACAAACACAAAGTTCTTCCGGGATTTACTAGGTACGTTTGGAATTATTACGCACAAAGGAGACGGTGCAGTAGCAATCAATGCAAGAGATTCGATAAAGAAGGCTTCCGAAATCAGTATGTTCAGATATTCAACAGAGATAAGAGATAATCTGGATAAACTATCAAGAATGATTGATACATGGGACCACTCAAGAAAGATGACTACTTTAGAGATAGACCATATCAGAAAGATGAGAAGTAAAGGGATTTCCTGGGGAGAGATAGCAGAATCCCTTTTCGATACATACAATCACCCTTGGCCATATTATACAGTTATGCGTTGGTCAAGAAAGAGCGGCGCCGGATAAAAGAAGAGAAACCTGCCTAGTAAGAATAACTAGACAGGCAATGTGGTTTATCTCTCAGCTTTGACCCGTTTAATCTCTTCAATGATCTCTGGCAGAATTTGGAATAAGTCACCAACAATTCCGAAGTCTGCTGCCTCAAAGATCGGAGCATCAGGGTCTTTGTTGATAGCTACGAGGATATCCGCTGTAGCACACCCCGCGAGATGCTGTATTGCCCCAGAGATTCCCAACGCGAAGTACAGCTTGGGGGAGATTGTTCTACCAGACTGTCCCACCTGTTGAGTTGGTGGAAGCCAACCTAGGTCCACAATGGGTCGAGAGCCACCTACAGCAGCATCCAATATCTTGGCAAGTTCTCGGGGTAGATCAAGATTTGAAGGATCTTTGATTCCTCGTCCGCTACATACCACGATATCAGTCTCTTCTACTGAGAGCTCACCCTCAGCGACCTCACGGACCTTCTCAATGATCTTGGTCCGGATTTGAACAGGACTTACCTGAATGTCAATCTTCTCAATGTCACCAGTGCGGGACTCATCACGTTCAGTTGGCTTGAAGACGTTGGGTCTAACTGTTGCCATCTGAGGACGTGAGTAAGGACAGAGGATCTCCGCCATGATGTTTCCACCGAAGGCGGGTCGAGTCTGGACGAGCTGACGTTCATCATCGATATCCAGACCTGTACAGTCCG
>JAEOST010000158.1 GCA_016840245.1 Candidatus Thorarchaeota archaeon | reverse complement strand
GACCGGGCTGGTTTTGACCAGCATCTAGCTGACAAAGCTGTCGCTTCTGGAGCTGAACTTAGTTTATCCTCGTGGGTTGTTGGACGACAAGGAACTAACAGAATTGTCTACAGAAAGGATGGCGTTCTTACTGTAGTAGAAGCAGATGTCATAATTGGAGCAGATGGACCAAGGTCTGTGGTTGCTAGAATGATAGGTTCGAACTACTCAAGACCTATTCGAGACATCAGTGCATCAATTCAGTATGTAATGGAAGGGGTCGACTGTGACTCAGATGCAACTTCAATGTATTTTGGCTCTCAAATCGCTCCCGGAGGTTACGCTTGGATTATTCCACGAAGCACGTCTACCGCCAATGTAGGATTTGGAGCAAGACGCCCCTTTTCTTCAGATTCTGTTCCATTACGTGCATACCTTGAGAGGTTCATTCAATCTCATCCAGGTCTCAAAAATGGTTCTATTCACAACCGAGTTTCAGCCTCAATACCAGTTGGAGGACCTGTTACTAAATCAGTTGTAGAAAATGTGTTACTTGTTGGAGATGCTGCTGGTCACGTCATGTCGACAAACGGTGGTGGAATACCCACAGCTCTAATCGCTGCTGAGATAGCTGGCAACTCCGTGGTTCGTCATCAAGAGTTGGGTACTCCACTCAGTCATTATGAGAAAGAATGGAAAGGAGAGATAGGATCGGAACTTTACATCTCTCGATTCATATTACGTATTGCTGATGCTGTCATGCGTTCAGATGTTTTAACAGAAATTGGGATGAGGTTGTCTGGTTCAAGATATCTTGAGGATGTGATACGTTGTAGATTACCACAACCTATGGGATTCACAACTAAAATTCTCTCAACGTTATTGAAGTGGATAAGTCAATGAGCCCTCTTGATAATAAAATCTGCTAGCATCCTAAGAAGATCTTCATTTTCAAAGCGCTGACCCTCAAGAGCCGCTTTCGCTCTCAAAATGTAAGTTTCCGTAACTCTGACGGAGTGTTCCAATGCCCCACAATCTTGAATAATTGCAAGAGCATCTTGAGTTGCTCCCTTGGATAATGCTTCTAGGAGACTCTTACGAGACAGTTCTGGTAGGGTCTCAAGAGCGTGGGTGAGAGGATAATTGCATCTCTTCAAAGCCAGGTCCGATAAAACCGACTTACCTGCTACTTCTTTGGTAGTTGTGAGATTGAGTGTATCATCTCTAATCTGAAATGCATAACCCAGCATCTCCGCGTATGTCAGTATTGCCTTCATCTGTGAATCAGTGGCATTACCGATAATTGCTCCAGTTCTGGCTGCCTCTCTGATGAAAGCTACTGTCTTCAGACTTATCATATTGAGATAGTCTTTTTTCGTAAAGCTCTCAGGACCATTCTTGCACATCAAGTAATCTGCAGCTTCACCTTCGCACATTCTAATTCCGGTTGTAGCCAACTGCACTATTAATTCTGGACTAGTAGTCTTTCCAACAATCTGAATGGCTTGAGCTAGAAGTAAGTCGCCTGCAAGAACTGCAAGTTTTGACCCGAACTTCTCATGTGCAGTTTCAACGCCTCTCCTTAGCTTGTCATCATCTATAATATCATCATGCATGAGGCTGGCTGTCTGAACCAATTCAGCTGCAACAGAATATGGTAGAGCCTGCTTCACATCGCCTCCCACTGCTTGGCAAGCCAGCAAGGTGACAAGTGACCGAAGACGTTTACCTCCTGCCCGAAGAAGATGAAGTGCTGCATCATAGAGGACTTTTGGTTCACCATTTGTCATTGATACGAATCTATCAATCTCAGCTTCAACCATGACTGTGAGCGACCGTATCTCCTCATGCTCCATAAGGTCATCCAAGTAAGTTATTTCCCAGAGCGTCAATCCTGCACTAGACCTACCTATCCTTTGGGAGTCACCAGTTGTCTGGTCATCATCTGCACTTGAAATTGTGCGATGTTCGGTCATTCATGGTTCTCCTGATTCACTGAGTTCAATTATACACCTGATTGGACTAACACGCGCTTATAGCAGTTCCCACTTGATACCATTTCAACTGTCAAAATAACAAAACAGTAGGAACATTCAATGCAAATCACAATCATAGAGTAACTCTTTATTGGCAGAATGACTCGGTCATTATGGGGTGAACCACAATGGCTCAAGATGACAAACCCAATCGAGCAAAGGCTTGGATGATGGAGATACGTGCGGGATTCCTGACTGCATCGATTGCACCTGTAATCCTCGGAACAGCTGTTGCATGGGGTCTCACGGGTGTTTTCCTTCTGGATGTATTCATTCTTACTTTGATCGCTGGAGTCTGCCTTCATATTGGTGCCAATGTTTCGAATGACTACTTTGACCATACAACTGAGGGTACTGGTTCTGACGATATCAACAAGGAGTTCATCCGTCCGTTTAGTGGAGGGAGTAGAGTAATTCAGGAGGGCCTTCTCTCTCCAAAAGAGGTCTTACTAGGTTCATTCGTATTCTTTGCAATAGGTGGTTTCATTGGAGTCTACCTAGCGTTCACACGAGGATGGCTTATCCTTGTCATCGGAGTTTTAGGTGCAGGATCAGGTTTCTTCTATACAGCTCCACCATTCCGTCTAGTCAAACGAGGTATTGGTGAGATTTTCATTGGCTTGAATTTTGGTGTGTTGATGGTTCTAGGTTCGTACTATGTTCAAGCGCAGGACATTGCTATAGAACCTATTATGGTTTCACTACCATTATCACTTCTTATTGCAGGAGTCTTGTACATCAATGAATTTCCAGATTTCGTGGCCGATCGGGACGCTGGAAAGAAGACGGCGGTTGTGCGACTAGGTCGGAAACGAGCTGCAAAGGGTTATGTTGTGCTTATGGTTGCTACTTATCTCCTAATCCTTGTACCAGTGATTCTCCCCTATCTTAATCCTGGTTGCATCTTTGGTATCAGTGTGTATTCTCTCATTGGACTCGCAACTTTGCCCCTTGGAGTGTTCGCATGCAGGGTCGCACTGAAGACATATGAGGAACCCATGAAACTAGTTCCTGCCAACCTTTCAACGATTCTAATACATTTACTGACAGGATTGATATTATCTCTGGCTTATGTCCTTCATGGATTTGTAGTTCCACTTGAATATACAGCCATCATAGGTATTGTGTTGTTTGTTATCATGTTAGGAGTCCAACGAAAGCTTGCTACTCCTCCTGCCCCTCCATCATGATGGCAGAATGTGAAACAACTCACCTTGAGAATGAAGGATTCTTCCAACGTGAGAAATGAATTCCCTTCCAGTAGTTTAGAGTTCTAGGGGTCACTTGAATAGCAATCCTCGAACCTATGGGAAATCCTGTACCCAAGAAATCAGTATACTTTGCGAAATACCTATTCATGAGGACATCTCCCATCTCTTCAATGGTTATCAGCTTACTAAGTCCACGAATCAAGACTCCACGATTTCCTGCTGGTGAGGTAGGGTCTCTCTCATCGATAGTAACTGAGACCTCACTGTTTCTCATTAGATTCTTGACCTTTCGAGTACCTTCTGATGAGATAAGATAGACACTACAAGACTCATCATCCCAGATATAGAACATGGTTGTTAAATGAGGGTAGCATCCTGGTTCGATGTTACCAAAGTATGCAAAGAACCCATCTCTCAAAATATCAAGAGCTTCATCTGGAATTTCCCCCACAGACTTAGTCTGAGACTTTGATGGCATTATTCGTAACATCTCTTACACCCTCATTGTAGTTGGCCTGGCCTCACGCCAGTATATGATGCTCTCTGGTTCAACTCTGACAAGAACTCTACTTAGGAGCGGTTTACTTTGCCAAGCTAGAGGTAGCTCATGAGCACTATCACTGTAGTACTTCAAGTATAGGGGATACTTCCGACCCATCATCCATCTCACTCTCAACATCCATAGTCCATGTTGGAACATTCTCCAGATTCCAACTGGAGATATCTCCCCCAGAATCAGAGCTTTACCTCTCATCAATATCGTTCGATTGTTCATGGGATTCTCCCTACTCCTCATATCCACAAGAACTGCAACATTCGGGTTCTTTCTTATAATTCGATATTTGGCTGATGCGATAGATATAGCGAAGTAGAGGTATCTTCCATCATAAACAAAGATCACAGGAGTAGTGTGAGGTTTATTCTTGGAACAGAGTGTGACATATGCGAATTGCTCTTTGTGAAGAACTGTCTGAAGGTCAGGGGGAAGCCACGGGACCGTTTCAATGGCCATGAAATTGAGTAGGGTGAGACCAAGGATTGCCGCAAGATATAGGAGTAGACCATAGAGCATGATTGGAGCAGTCATTGCAAGTGGTAACAGGAGAATGGCTGAGATTCCCCAGAAGAGGTTTAGATAGTCTAGTCGCTTCAGTGTATGTATCTCACTATATGCAGTATACTCGAGACCTCGTCTACGTGTTGCTGCAAGAGCTAGACGTATTGAGCGGTATGTTGACAGGAACGTAGTGACCAGTGAAAGTCCTAAGCGATAAGCAATATCCCAAGCAAGCATTAGAATGAGTGCTGTAAGAATTGGATTTCCATATCCAATTCCAAGGAACTGCTGTAGAATCTGGCTATCATACCAGAGATACACCACGAGAATGGCAAAGAGACCTACCGTACTGACTAACTCGAGTCTTCTATCTAAGAGCAAACGTTTCTTGTAATTGATGAGAACATCGAGTTCCTCTTCATTGGTTGGATTCTTGAGTCGTCTAATCCAAGGCACAATGTAGAGACATCCAGCCGACCAGATTACGGTGTATAGAATTGCGAGTGAACCGAAGATTGCTGACTCGATTGGCATCTCGAAATAGATGAAAGCTATGATTCCGACAGTCTCAACCAGCATGAGTTGCGCAATCACATCATAGACTGAGGGGAGCCAACTGAAAGGCGGTACGCGATCGACAATCTCTTCATAGATCCATTTTCTCTTGGATATATCTAGATCTTGAATTCGGCGACTCATTTGTAACGCAATGTACACCGACCCATATCAAAGAATGGGTGCGCCTAACTATATGTTTCTTCGAGACCGTCCCACTCGATTCCCATTGCTTCAGCCATGAGGACTGCTAAGTCCTTGACTACTTTAGTTGAACCAGTCGGTGGGAGTTCTGCCTGCATGAAGTCTACACAAGATGGACATGAGGCAATGACTAGATCCGCATTTGTCTGCTCTATATCGTTTACTTTTAGCTCGTTTATCTTCAGAGCAAAGTCTGCATCAATGGCTCGAAGAACCCCTCCAGAGCCACAGCAGAAGCAATTGGCTTTGTTATGGGGTAGCTCCTCGAATGTCACACCTGGTAGATGCTCAAGCACTTTTCTTGGCTGCTCATAGAAACCTGCGTTACGACCAGCGTCGCACCCATCGTGAAATGTGACAGTTGTATCAAGTGGATTAGTGAACTCAATCTTATTGTTGTCAATTAGTTCCTCGAAGAGTTCAGGTCCATAGATAATCTCGAATGGAGGATCAATACCTAGGAATTCGTGGTACTCATGAGCCCACATCTTGTAACAACCCGGACAATTTGTGACGACTCTCTCCACGCCAAGTTCTTTATACTTCTCGATGTTATGATTGGCCATGGCACGTGCGGTCTCGAAGTCACCAGTCATAATCATTGGAGCTCCACAGCAGTATTCTTCCTCACCAAGGAATGTGTATTCCTGTCCGGCTTTATCCAAAATTAATGTAGTAGCAATTGTTGCTTGAATTGATACTCCTCTATATGATGATGCACAACCAAAGAAGAAGGCTGTCTTCGCATTCTGGCCTTGTGTGTCAAGAAGGGTGTCTTCATCGGGATGCCAGTATGACCATCCCTCTACACGGTCCATCTGTGATTGGCCCTGTATATTGTGTGATTTGATAAGAGTATCACGGGCTCCCTCAAGCTGCTCTGGCCACATGCCCAGTTTCAAAAACTCAGCTCTCATTAGTTGATAGATTTTCACAAAGGGTATGTCAACCTGACATATCTCTTCACAACCACCACAGAGAGTACATCCGAAAATGGCATCTCTTAGTGCTGGAAGGCCATCTTCTTTTGAAATTCGTTTTTGCATCAATGTTCGGGCAAGGACCATCTTCCCCTTACCAGAATAGCTATCAAGACGTTTCACTTTGTACGTTGGACAAGATCCATTTCCAACTTGACAATAACTACACTGAGCGCATGTAAAAGGGATTTCTTGGAGGTCGAATTTCTCAAGCATTGGGAACCGCATGTCGATTTGCTCCTTCAAGCTACGAGATTTCATCGTAACTTGCTTGACAACTGAGAACTTTCAGGCGGAAATGCTACACAAATAGTTTTCCACACAATGGTTTCACTCTGAAAACCATCTCTCACTAAGTTTTTATGTAGCGTCAGTTCAGGTCGCTGACTGAGAGCAGTACTACTGCACTTACGGAGACCTGTCTATATGG
>JAEOST010000157.1 GCA_016840245.1 Candidatus Thorarchaeota archaeon | reverse complement strand
GGGTCTACTGAATGCGTGAAGAAGATGAGTGATTCGTGTGGCTGCAGCTTTGACTGGAATAAGTAAATCGTTTCCACCGGGATGACCCTGGGGTTGCTTTATCTCAATGGTTTCAAGATGAGCCATCAACACCTGTAGATCATTTCCGATGTCGTGACGTATTAGAGATGAATATAGCTCTAGTTCTCTGTGTTGCTGCGCACGCTCGATCTCATGTTGTTTCAAATCAGTGATATCGACAAACGAACCCATCAAAGATGCAGGACGTCCCTCTTCATCGAAAATTGGTCCTGCAGAAACCTGAGTTAGAAATGATGATTCATCCTTCTTCTTAGCCTGCAATTCACCTACCCAGGTGTTTCCTTCCAAGCATGATCCCAATGCATCAATTGCTTCGTCTTGTGATGTCCAAAACTCAAGAACGCTACGTCCAAGCACCTCTGATTGACTCTTATATCCCCAGAGTTTCAGGAACGCTGGATTAACGAATGTTATGATTCCCTCAAGATTGGCAAATACTATACCTGCAACCGATGAAGCGATTGCTGTTCCTTTCTCCCTTAATCGAATGTCAAGTTCTCTTCTCTCAGTGATATCCTCAAATGTTGTGTAGACCTGAAAGGGTTCTTCCTCGTTTGGTCTAAAGAGTGGAATCGCACAGACATTTATCCAATTGTATCTCTCTTTTAAAGGATTAAACACACCCATTACAACATTGTCAACTGATTCACCGGTTCTTAGAGCAATCATTGCTGGATGTACATCACCCGGTAAATCAGAACCATCTTCACGAATTGAACGCCATCGTGGGTCAATTGACTCTCTACCCATCATCTGATCAATAGTCAAACCTAGGATATCTTCAGCAGCGGGATTTGCAGAGATGATTGCACCACTAGCATCCTGATACACTACTCCCTGAATCATGGTTTCGAATAGTGTTCTGTATCGTTCTTCACTATCCCGTAATCTCTTTGTGATCTTCATTCTCTCAGTGATATCCTGTTGTACTGATAGTGAATAGAGAAGTTTTCCCTTATTGTCGAGAATTGCAGAAGCACTGAGAAGTACCGTTCGGATTTCACCATCCTTGGTTACAATCTTCATCTCTTCTTCTTTTATTGAACCGGTCTTCTTCCATGACTTGAAGATTGACTTCATTCGTAGGATCGAATCCGGAGCATATATCATCTCTAGATTCCCACCTACCAATTCTTCTCGAGCATAGCCTAGTGTTGATAATGCTGCATCATTAACATCGAGGATTGTTCCTTTTGGAGAAATGAAGTAGCAGTAGACCGGTGCTTTCTGGAAGAATATAATCCAATGTTCTCGCATTTCAGATGAAACATCTGACTCAAACTCTGATGGTCCCTTCACGGTATCTTCCCCACCCGCCTCTTGGACCGCCCTCTTATCGGGATTTGCCGTGGGCGATTGTTGGCTTGGGTCGTCCCGACCCATTGTCAATGCAATTCTCCTTTCAAGTTTAAGTTGTACTTGTGGTGGTTCCTTGTGCGACTTGGCTTTGGTACGAACAACTAATCCCTTTAAGTATCTTTTTCCTTTTGTACCATGTTCACAATTTGGGATAAATCAGATAAAATTCATATATCTTATTTACTTCCGTACCGGCTGTGCCTGAAATGAGAAAACAAGTCAAACTACTCATATTCGCGGTTGTCTTCATTTCGATGTTAGCGTTCATGCCAACGAACGTTAGTGCGGATGATGACGATGACTATGACGGCTATCTTGATGTAGATATAACTGATGCGCACTACTGTGACTACGATGGTGACGGATCAGAGGATGACGTCGTCACTGTATTCGAAGTTGATATCAGAAAATCTGACGATTGGGATGGTGGTGTGTTCAGACTACAGACTTACCTAATACTACCTTCAGGATATGGTTGGGTATACACCTTCTATGTCAAGGCTGAAGGTGACTTTCAAATCACAATGATCTGGTATAACTGTGCTATTGAATCTGGATGGTATACATTCTACGTATTTGCAGATGCACTTGGTTCTGAAGCACCAAGATCGGGATATGACTCTATAGTGTTTGATCCACCTGGTGGCGGCGATCCTGATATGCCAGAGATTTCGATATTCATAACCTAGCATTGGGAGTGACTCGGTGACTAATGCTCTTACAGGAGACTACCTATCTCTGTTAATCGCGCTTCAAGAGAATCCTCTTGGCACGGTTGACGAGCTCCATATGGTGACAGGTAACTCCAAACCAACAGTGGCCAAACGACTGAGAGAACTTCAGGGCCACACTGAAATTGGTAAGAGGAAAACAACCCAAAGATACTTTGTTGTAAAACCTCTCATGAACATCAACAAACTTGGTTGAGAGATTGTTGACGTTGTGCTAGGAACGAGGTCTCACAAGTCAATGCTGCGACTAGAGAAAATCAGCGATGATCATCCCTACACATCCTATAGAGGTCGCTGTTTTGGTCACCACAATGGGCTTCACATGCAGTTCCGAGTTCCAGTAGGATCACGTCCTCTCATCGAGGAGCTAATAGACCGATTGAAGGATGATGGTACTGTATCTGATGCAAGCTTTTTCGATGGACGTCCCTGCCATACTGCGTATTCCACTATGCGAATTGAGGGTTGGGACTCTGATACGATGGTTTGGAAGTTTGATTGGAAGGAGTGGTTTGATTCCAAAATTGGACGAGTAATCCTCAATCAACCAGAGGTACCCTCAAAGAAACCCCCAGATTGGTTTACTAAGAAAGATGCACACATTTTGCGTGAATTGATGATAGGAGCTAGAAGAAAGAATTTGGATATTATCAAATCTCTCAGAACTGAAGGAGTAGACATCACACCTCAGACATTTAGTCGTAGATACCAGGTGCTTCGTGATGAAATCATTACTGGATTTCGAGTTGCGTTGGATCCAACAGCTTTTGATATCTACAACAGTGTGTTGATTTTTGGATCTGCAAATGAGACCTACCTGAATAACTTGAGTTCTCGATTGTCCAAAAATCCGATTCCATTCCAATCGACAATGCGTACGTGTGGTGAACAAATGCTTTGGTCGATACGTCTTCAAGCAAGTCATCTATCTCTGCTTCTATCGAATCTTCACTCAAATCTGGACTCAATGTCCGTATATGTTGTTGATTATACAAACACTCTACGCTATCATCTCTGGCCCGAAACCTTTGATGACTCTATTCCAAGTTGGCGGACTGATAGGAACTTCATGATTGAGGATGTCTTGAAGTAACTTAGTGATGGTGTTCGTGACCACCGTCTAGCGGTTTTAATCGACCAACAGCTCGTTGAACAACTTCTGGTAATGCTGGATGGATGTGCATAGCTTGCATCAGTGGGTAATACGAGCCATCATGTGTATACATCAAGTTGACAATTTCCTGAATGAGAATTGGTGCATAGGGTCCGATTATCGTTGCTCCAATGAGCCGCTTAGTATCAGCATCAGCAATGACACGAATCAGACTCGGAGGATTGCCCATGGCCATCCCCTTTGCTGCAACATTGTAATCAGCTTCTCCCACCATTAGTTTGATGTCAGACTCCTTTGCTTGACGCAATGTCATACCCACAGTGGCAATGGGTGGATATGAGAACACAGCCCAAGGAACTGCATGATAGTCTATCTCGTAGAGGTCTGGTTCATCACGACCCTTGTGTTGTTGAGTGATCAAGAAGTTGTACCATACTATCTGTGACTCGTCGTTAGCAACATGTCGGAACTGG
>JAEOST010000015.1 GCA_016840245.1 Candidatus Thorarchaeota archaeon | reverse complement strand
CGTCATACTGTACACTTCGATGGCTTCTTTGACCAGGCACGAGATAAGGAACATACCCTCTATCTTGTTCCTGAAGGTCAGAAACTTGGAGACCAGCTCCTTCAGATGGAGAGAGATGAAGGACTAGAACTTACTCGCAAGAGACTTAGAGGTAGTATGAACAACAAGAAGATGGTCGTTCGATTCTTTGTACTTGGACCCGTTGACTCCGAGTTCTCAATTCCTTGTGTACAAATCACAGACTCATTCTATGTTGCACACAGCGAGGACCTTCTCTATAGGAGAGGTTATGATTACTTCAAGAAACACGTGGCAGATCAAGAAGTGTTCTGGATGCTTCATTCATCAGGCAAGCTGATGCACTCAGTGAGTACTGACTGGCAAAGAAGAGGAGTGGCAATTGACTACACCAAGAACACTGTCTATAGCTACAACACTCAGTATGCTGGCAACACACTTGGTCTAAAGAAACTCGCTCTAAGACTTGCAATTCGCAAGGCAAGTAGAGAGGATTGGCTTGCAGAGCACATGTTTCTCATGGCAGTTCATGGTCCAAAAGAACGAAAGACATACATGACTGGAGCATTCCCATCTGGTTGCGGGAAGACCAGTACATCAATGATTCCAGGATGTTCGATAGTTGGTGATGACCTTGCCTACATTCGAGCCATTGATGGTGTTGCAAGAGCTGTCAATGTTGAGAAGGGAATCTTTGGCATTATCCGTTCAGTCAGTGAGAAGAGTGACCCTGAAATCTGGAAGGTACTACACTCAGATCACCCAGTCATCTTTACCAATGTCCTTGTAGATGAAGGTGTACCATATTGGCTTGAGGATGGTAGAGAAGCACCAGTCAGAGGAATAAATCATTCTGGAACTTGGTTCAAAGGCAAACTACATGAAGACGGTTCTAAGATTCCTCTAGCTCATAAGAATGCACGATATACAATTGGACTCGAAGGTTTAGATAATCTGGATGAAGCTCTGAATGATCCAGCTGGAGTGGAGCTTGGCGGAATTATCTATGGTGGTAGAGACCCTGATACGTGGGTTCCTGTTCAGCAGGCATTTGACTGGATTCATGGTGTGATAACCATGGGAGCAAGTCTCGAGTCTGAATCAACAGCTGCTACACTTGGCCCAAGCGGAGTCAGAAAGTTTCAGGCATTCTCAAACATGGACTTCATGTCAATCCCCCTTGGCAAATATATTCTGAACCACTTGGAGTTCGCTAATAGACTGTTGAAAATCCCTGAGATATTCAGTGTGAACTATTTCCAACGAGATGAGAATGGCGACTTCCTAACTGACAAGGCTGACAAGAGAGTCTGGTTACAGTGGATGGACCTCAGAATTCATGGAGAAGTCGATTCAATTAGAACACCTACTGGTTTCATTCCACTATATGAAGATCTTAAGCGATTGTTCAGAGAGCATTTGGATCGGGATTATTCTGAGGAAGAATACGAACAACAGTTTACACTCCGAATCCCTGAACTCCTCTCCAAGTTAGTGAGAATAGAGAACGAATATCACAGTTGCATCAGTGATCCACCTAAGGTCATCTATGAACAACTAGAAGCCCAGAGAAAACGATTGTTGGATACTCAAGCAATCCACGGAGATTACATCAAACCATCAATGTGTGCTGAAACTCCACAGATTGTGAGCTAGACCCACTTTCCGTGTTTACAATCCCATTCTCTAAGAGACCTATACAATTCTCCAATATGAGACATGTTATGTCGCAGGAGATAGATCAATTTCTCATAGATAGACTCGAACCAGTGGAATCCATCCTTCCCGCTGAGAAGACTATCAGTTGTAGAATCTAACAAGATGGTGATTTTTTGTTCCATCTCATCTAAGTATTCAGTAACCAGTGATTTTGTGATGAGAGGTAAGACGTCAGTCTCAACAAATTTCACATCATCCCAGTTGTATCCAGCTCTCTCACCCCACTTCATGGTATCAGGTGAAGAACCGATGTAGAATTCCATAGTCTCAACTACATGATATGCTGTCATGCAGAAAAACCAACCATCGATACCATCATTCCATCTCAAGTCAGTGATATTTTCAAGAGCCTGCTTTAGCATCTTGAAGCTCGATTGAAATTGTTTCAGGAGAGGACTAGCAATTATACCGTTCTCGGACATATTGACCATGAATAGAATGGTCACTTTTGTTAATCATTCTTTGGTCTTTTCACCCAAGAAACTCCTTTACTATCTGCAAGTAAGCCTTCGATGTCAAGTCCAGTGTTCCCAGAGACACTCTTTCATCATCTCCGTGGAAGAGCTTCAATATTGTTGACATGTCTAAGACATCGTCATGCAATGCAAAACCGTAGGCATGAGTGCCAAAAGCCCTACGGAACCACCTGCAGTCAGTTGCACCGGGTGAAAACATGGGTACTAATTCATATTCTTGACCACGTAGATCTTTTACTACTTTGCTCATCATCTCAACAAGAGGTGAATCAATATCACTTGCAGTACCAGGCCAGTGGTCTCCACCAATCTCAGGGGGAACACGCTCAATTTCAACCTCATCAGCCAATGGTCCAAGAGCTTTGATTAGTTCACCTCGAACATAGTCATCGTCATGTCCAGGAAGCGTCCTAACATCAATATCCAACGTTGCGCTACCTGGAACAACATTGACTTTTGTCCCTGAACTACAGACATTCGGAGAGAAAGTGGTTTGTGATATTGCATGGAGATACGATGCCATTCCAGGATTCGATTTACTTGCTTGCTTCAATACGGTGGGAATGAACTTGTCTGATGTGACCATCCGCCGTGTTCCGCCACCCATTGGCAACTTCTCGACAAAGGGTTTAATGATGGACACATCTCTTACTGGCTGATGCTTTGAAATACGGATTATGCCTTCAGCCATCTTCACTGCAGCATTGTCACTTCCATACGGGGCACTTCCGTGACTCTCACGCCCTCGAAATTTTACACGGGTCCAGTTCAACCCCTTCTCGCCATACCAATATGCAACTCGATTTTCTGCAATAGGTTCTCCACCCGATTCTGTAACTGCATAGTCAACCTTTACTCGATCAGGATGGTTCTCAACCATCCAACCTGCACCGATAGTACCTGATGCTTCCTCATCTGCAACAATCAGCAGTTTGAGATCCCCCTTTGGCTTGAATCCTTCCTTGTGCAGATGGGCGAAGACTACAGTCTGACATGCTACAATATAGAGCATGTCTAGTGCACCACGCCCCCAGATACATCCATCTTTCTCAATACCTTCAAACGGTGGCACAGTCCAAGTTGCTTCATTGTCAACAGGGACAACATCAACATGACTTGGACCCAACATCAGGCTTGGTCGATCTGAACTCCCGGAAATTTCTGCTAGAAGATTTCCTCGATTCGGTGCAGACTCGAATATCTCTGGTACT
>JAEOST010000156.1 GCA_016840245.1 Candidatus Thorarchaeota archaeon | reverse complement strand
GAGACCAGCCGTATTCCGCTTCCATGACTTGATGAGTGCAATCTTCTGTTTGTTTTCCTTCTTCCCCTTCATGAAGTATGGCAGGGCTTCATTATACAGGTCTGTGGCCTGCTCAAAGATGAAAGAGCTTAGGATGTCACGCCAGATCAACTCGTCAAATGGGTTGAATGCTTGCCTGAAGGTGCTCTCTTTCCCAATGAGTTCATTGAGAAACTCGTCAAAGAACTCGGCTTCAGCTGTCTTGTTGTTGCCGAGGATTTCAGCTAGCTCCCTGTCACCCTTTTTGCGTCCTTCACTCATGAGGCTGTACGCTTTATGGCCTAGAGCGACACGTCTCAGCTTCTCAGTTCCATCCACTTTCGATGGTATTGCTGAGAAGGGCTTCTCCAGCATGGTATAGACCTCAGCTAGATGTCGTGAGGCACTCTTCATCTTATCCGGATGCTCTTCATCAATAAATGGACCACTTGATGCCGCAGCTTGATGGAGCCAAGCCAATACTTTAGCCATCCAGACATCAGCTTGTGACTCTTGGGCTTTCGCTATGAGATCCTTTAGCGCAATCTCAAGTTGCTCCTTTGTGTCGCCCTCAGAATATTCAATCCTTTCCCGAAGGTAGGCAATATCAAAGTCCTCGCCTCGTATCTCCTCACTAAATGTTGCTATCTCATCGTAGAGCAAAGTGAAGGCATCATGCATGGCGATGCGTTTCTGTTCAAGTCCATCTCTATCATCGATATCGTGGAGTGTGAACTCTTTGACAGCATCTTGAGCTTGAATATTCAAGTCATACAGCATACTAGTATAGACATCAATATCATCGGTGACGCTCTTCTCATCTTCTCCGGGCTTGGTATTAATCAATGCCATACAACCCTCGGCAGCTATGTTTACCAGACCTATGAAAGGCAGGCTCTACTTAAGACTACCTAAGACAACAAGATTGTGCTATTCTGGGAGTCGCTTCTACTCGTCTAGCGCGCGGAATTTAATCCTTCTACCATCCCGATACTTGATGAGCCGCCCCTCTTCAACCAACCTGTTCAGCACCTCGCTAGTTCTTGAACGTGATTTACCCCACTTGTTGGCAAGCTCCGTGGCTGTAAGGCCAGTGTTTTTTCCATGTAGAAGGCTCACAAGACGTGCCCAACTGGCATCTCCCTCAATGAAGCTACCTTGATCCTGCAAGACTTTGTAAGACCCCATCTCAATCTGAGTACTTCTATGATTTTTAGTTTCAGTGATTTTTGAACTGAGTACGTTCACAGTTTCTCTGAGTTGGAGGACTGTCTGAGTAAGCTCCTTAATCTCATTCATTAGATCATCGATATTTGGTTTTGGCATTATATCCCCACTCCAAACGTCAGCTATAGTCCGCACGAAACTCGATGTAATTGCGTTTCTTCTTCTTCTTCTCTACCTCTTCCTTAGTGGCCTCTACCTCGAAACTGACTTCCTGGATTGGAACGTAATCCTCGAATATTTCGGTTTCATTGACAGGCATGGGTGGAAGCTGGATATCATCCTCTATCTGAATTTCTTCATCCTGGACATTCTCGGCTTCTGTTTTGTCTCCTTCCTCGAGTTTCTCAGCATCTTCTAAGTTCACCATGCCTGCGAATTGTACAGAGGCATACTTCTTGTCATTATGACCTGCGTATCGCTCTAAAATCTCTCGAGTCTTTTTAGAACAAGCGGCCTTCTTGTGGCGGTATGTCATATTTATCTCGACCGACAATAATCAACAATAATCGACAACAATCGACAATCGTCATTATGATTATTCGCATATAAGGTTTTACTCAGGCGTTTATTGCCTCTGACGGATTATTTGGGTGCCATCGACCGGGCAAAAGTCATGTAACCGGTGTGTCCTACCATCCATGTCGTGGGTCTAGTCTTGCCCTCTCTCACCATTATCTCTCTCTGCAGAACTTCAACGGTTTTGATCATTCCCCAGTTAGCAGACTCACCAAGAGCTTTGCATGTCTTCATCGACTGCTCGATTGTTGGACTATAGCTCACAAAGATATGACTCGGCTTGAGTGCTCGATGTGCATCATCGACTGCTTCCCATGGTGTTGCTAAATCCAACACTACCGCATCAACCTCTTCCTCCTCAATCCCTTCTAGGATATCTTTGTGATGCATGGTGATGTTTTCCAAGAGACCATGCCTCTTGAGATTCTTCTCAGCACCCTTGAACATGTCTTCACGTATCTCATAGGTATAGACATGTCCGGTTTCACCAACTGCACGTGCGAGGATGCCTGTGAGAGCACCTGAGCCCGTTCCTGACTCAACTACTCTTGAGCCCGACACAATCCCTGCCTCTATGAGGATAGTCCCTGCGTCTTTCGGATAGATGATCTGTGTGTTTCTTCCCATGGCGATCTGGATGTCAGTATGGGTTGGACGGTGTACCTGAAAGATAGTCCCAGAGTGACTCTCAACCCTTATTCCAAATTGACGGCCAATGATATCATCAAACTGAATTATCCCTTTATTTGAGTGGAACGCATCACCAGCCTTCACCTCTCTGATCCAGTTTCTCTTGGCATCAAGGAATATGAAGACATAATCACCATCTTGGATTGAGTCAGACATGACAGGTCATCAAGTTTGATTCGTTTTGAGTCTTGCCTCAGGTGTTGACGGTGAACATCAGAATTGAAAACTGTTAAATCGTGGCAAGGCAATTAGTCGAGCTGAACAGGAGGCATGTTACATTGGATTTCAGGAAATCCCCAGTAATCATGATTATAGTACTAATCTCATTGACGCCTCTTGCTGCATTTTCATTCTCAGAACCTCTATTTCACCAAACAGGGAATACAGACGTATCCAAGAACTCAATATCTGTGGGGATGATGTCCAGCTGCAACCGATACTGTCCTTGTAACTGTCCTCAGTGATACCGCTCTGCCATCCATAGACAATCCTCCCGATGTCACCTACGCATTTGGTGCATCAGGAAATCGCCTTGATTGGACGCCGCAAGATACGAACCCGTACTACTATGAGATTCTGCTAAATGGCTCCATAATTCACTGGGGCTTGTAGAACTCTAGCTCTGAGATTATCAGTGTAAATATCGATGGATTATCGATAGGAACTCACAGCTATATGGTCCGTGTTTCAGCCATCCGACGGAACAATGCCACCGATTCAGTAGAAGTATCAGTTATTTCACATGAGGGTCTTGGATTGAATGATCCTCATGACATCGAGTATACAGAAGGCGATATTGGGAACACAATAACTTGGACTGTAAATACTATTTCCAGCTTCGATTACTGGGTCTATCGGAATGGTGAGGATATCTTCTCTGGGAACCAAGACGACGAATTAGTCACTCTGAACATTGATTATCTTGTTGCAGGATCATACAATTTCACATTGTCCGTTAGAGATTCCTACGGACGGGAAGCAGTAGACACAGTCTGGGTTTCTGTATTGCAGCGAGCTGAAGATGAACTTGTTAGTCTCATCACGAATCCTCTAGTCCTAACAGCTGTTGGCATTACTGTTGTTGGAGTACTCGCTACTAGGTCTGCAGTCAGATCACGACGTAGATCGCAATGGAAACGTGATTTTGGTAGCTCCTGGGCATTAGATAGATTGAAATGGAGCGCTCTATGAAATCGCGCCTCGCCACAAACCTTTATCCGATTTCAAAAAGGGCTTGTTATGAGGAAGCTAATTGAACGAGCACCACCACTCTGAAGATCCCCCTGCCCCAACAGGACCTGAAGATGACAAGCCTGT
>JAEOST010000155.1 GCA_016840245.1 Candidatus Thorarchaeota archaeon | reverse complement strand
GATAGTTTTGGCCAATCTCACAATCTTGTCATTATCTTCTGGAATTCCAAAGAAGGATGTCATCCGACCCATTTAGTTCAGCACTCCATTGAATCAAAGTTTTTTGTTTCTAAACCTTGGCATATGAGGTGTAGCAGTCCCTGGCTCCCGTTATTCGTCAGGGACCACTACGGAGATAGTAGATGTCTCATCTGTTTCAGGTTTCACTACTGGTTTAGGATAGCTCAAGCCTTTGCGTATCATGACTGCTCCGAAGAAAGCAATGATACCAACAGAAGCAAGTGTGATTGGAAAGCCCGCCATAGGAATCAACCACCCAAAGAGAGCAATCTGGGGAATCGCGAATATCGTACTGATAGTGGGGGATAGAGAGTACATGCTGTTGCGAATACGATTTGGAATTACATCCAATAATTCTCTCTGGGTAAGGATCTCTGCGAACCCTCCGAAGAAGCTAGTTGCTACAAAGGTGATTGTGATTAGAATGATTGGAACTATGTTGCTGAGGGGTAGCTCCATCAGAACAACTGAAGTGAATGGAAGCAACACTGTTACCATTGCACCTGTTGTTGCTGGCGGAAAGACTGTCATCACGAATGCAAAGGCCATGTAGAATATGAAACCGCATCCCTGCATGAGTCGAAATCGAGGTATCCACTTCTTAGGTTCGAATTTTCTTGACCAGACACCTGATCGCTCAGAGCTTACTATACCAGGAACAAACAACATTGTCCTGAAGCTTGAAACCGCTACATCAGTTAGAAGGTAGCTAAAGTACATTGGGAAGAGTAGTAACTCACCCCACACTGAAATAGTACTCATCATGAGTGTTCCACCAAGTATGATGTACATCACAAACTTGTCACTAAAGAGGAAACTCACACCAGATTTGAGTAGCAATGTGTATTCACCAAGTGATGGTTTCTCTTGTCGTGCTTCCTCAACCTCCGGGAAGTCACGAATCAGTTTCATTACAATAACAGCGATCACAACACATAGGACTGCTTGAATCTGGAAGACCCAAGCTCTACCCATAAGTACAGCAAGGATGCTGCCCGGAATAAGAGCCAGAGTGGCTACTATCTGAAACAGCATCCCTACCTTGCCCCAGAAAACACCGTACTGCTTACGGTCAGAGTCACCGGGCATAGCTACTCTGTAATTGTTGTCAAACCATGCATTGAAGGAACCACTGAGCTGAGAGTTACCAAAGCCCATCAATACATAGATCATAACCATGAACAAGAAGGGGGTCTCGTATGTTACTAGGGATACTAGATAGAATGAGACCCCAAATGATAGAAAGGCAGAGGAAATAACGTAACGTTGACCAATCCAGTCACCCAGCGCTCCAGTTGGATAGTCAAGTAGGGTCTGGATTAACATTTGAATGACAACTAGAAATCCGATGAGACCCATCCCATCGATGAAAGAACCTTGGCCTAAAGCCTCGGCGATAAATATCATGAAGAAAGTCGAGCTGATAGTAATTGTAGCAGACACAATAGGCAGAAGAACTGCTAGTGTCTTACCAAGTCGCAGGATCTTATCATTCGCTTCAGCCAGTCCAAAGAAGGTGGCAATCTTACTCATTTAGAATAACTCCTCTAGATATAGTAAAAGCTGGTCACACCATATGCTGTTGATGGGCCTTAGTGACCACATCTCTGAGCACATAGTGACCATCCTGCTTGACATTCTACCTGCAAGTGAGGTATGCATAAGCGACTGCCTTAGTGGACTGTGCCCTGACAGCACGCTTGTTCTTCGTCATGTTAGAAGTTCGGTTATTAGTTGCTAGAGCCATTATATTTCACAATCAATACCACTCAGTTTTAGTATATATAGCGGAGCCACAACTGAGGGTCACTGTATAGGGTCACAATATGTGACTATTACTCAGCTTCAGCAATGGCTTCTTTTACAACTGACGTAATTTTATCTTCCACTTCACCTGCTTCCTCGATTTGGGGGGTAACAGGCTCAGTAACTGTTTCTCCAGTCTCCTTGTCAATCACTGGTTTTGGTTGATTGAGTCCATGACGAATCACGATAACACCGCACAATGAAATCAAGCCCACACCAGCTAGTGTAATTGGGAATCCAGCAAGAGGAATGAGCCAACTGAATATCGCAATCTGTGGGATCGCAAACATTGTAGCTATTGTCGGGGACAACGAGTACATGCTGTTTCTGATCTTGTTTGGAATCACATCGATCATTTCACGCTGAGTCAGGATGTCAGCAAATGCTCCAAAGAACAGTGTCACAGAGAATGTCGAGAATATCAGGATGATAGGCATAGCATTAGCTATGGGGAACTGAAATAGCTCAATAGCTGTGAAGGGAATCATTAAACTGAGGAAAACTCCGTTATCGATTGGAGGAAAGATCAACATGATCAATGCAAAGATAAAGAAGAACATGAATCCACAAGCTTGAACGAGTCGAAACCGAGGAATCCACTTCTTTGGTTCAAAACGTTTGGACCATATACCTGAACGCTCCTGAGTTACTACACCCGGTAGGAACAGAACTGTACGATATCCCGCTACTGCGACATCGGTCAATAGATAGCTAAAGTACATTGGAAACAGGATAAGATTACCCCAGACCATTATTGTACTAGTTGCAAGCATGCTTCCCAAGACCAGATACTTTACGAAGGGATGTTTGAAGAGATACCTTACTCCACTACTGAGGAGATTGACATACTCCGACATTGATGGGCGTTCTTCTCTCATCGCTTCAACTTCAGGAAAGTCCTTGATGAGGCGTAATACAAGCAGACTGAAGAAGATGGCTCCAATTGACTGCATCTGAAATACCCAAGCCCTGCTGATAGTAACTGCTAGGATACCACCGGGAATCAGAGCAGCAGTGGAAACAATCTGCATCACCATTCCAGTACGTCCCCAGAATGCGCCATACTGTGTACGGTCTTCATCAGCGGGCTGAGCCACACGATAGTTATTGTCGAACCATGCACCCCAAGCGCCACTGATTTGTGAGTTAGCAAATCCTTGGAGAATGTAGATAGCAATGAGGAATGTAAAGGGAGTTGCTGAAGTAACCAGAGACACCATGAAGAATGAGATTCCATAACAAAAGTTGCCTACGGCTATCACATATCTCTGGCCAATCCAATCACCTATTGCACCACTTGGATAGTCGAGAATGGTCTGAATAGCCATTTGAATGACAACGAGGGTTCCAACGAGTCCGAGACCCTGTATATAGTCGCCACCTCCAAGCGCCTCTGCAATGAAGATCATGTAGAAGGTGCTGCTAATCATGAAAGTAAAGTTACCAATTGGCCCGAGAATGAACATTGTCTTCGCGAGTCTAAGAACCTTGTCAGAAGCATCCGGTAAACCTAGGAACGATCGCATTCGACTCATGGAT
>JAEOST010000154.1 GCA_016840245.1 Candidatus Thorarchaeota archaeon | reverse complement strand
TGCTCGATGGGCAGGAGTTCAACTACATGACATCACCCATCGACATTGACACAGATGGCGACTTCGATCTGGACAATGACAACTTCATCAATGCCACTGAGGCGTCCCTAGCCCTGAACAACTCTGTCTACGGTGACTTCACTGACTATGGAGAGATCATGGGTAATCACTGGATTGCCTGGCCATGGGGTCTCGAGGGCTGTGAGCCACTTGACCCAACACCAACCAATCCATTGCGGAAGGATACTGACCGAGATGGCATCTGGGACACTCAGGAGTACACAGATGGAACATTGCCAGTCTATGAAGACAGTGATGGGGATGGACTCGAGAACATCCTAGACTCAGCCTTTTTCCATGCAAACTGTACCGACCCAGACCATGATGACGATGGAATTCGAGACGGGGACGAGGTTCGCTACTTCAACCTGACCCGGGGCATCTCCAATCAAACTATCATGGACCTGCATTATCTCAACAACTCGGATATTGATGGTGATGGTGTGCTTGATGGACACGAGCTTCGTATAGGTACAGACCCATTAGAGTGGGACACTGACTTTGATGGATTGAGTGATGGGGATGAGTTGTTACACGGCACCTATCCACTCTGGCAGGACTCAGACGCAGACACCCTGTTGGACGGAGCTGAGGTCCACGAGCATAACACAAACCCACTGCGATGGGACACTGATAATGACGGTCTCTCTGACCCACATGAGGTCGCAGAACAGACGCAGTATATCATCAACTTTGGCAACGTCACATACTTCACAGATCCAAATGATCCGGATTCTGATGATGATAATTTGACAGATGGAGACGAGTACTACGGCTGGAACTGGGCACTAGATAGAAGGGTGCAGACGGGTTCTACTGATATCGACGAGCCAATGATCGAGGAGGATGATGAGTGGATACTGGTACCTCGCTACAATGCTCCTGACCCATACCGTGCTCGTTTCCAGACGGATCCGATGAATCCTGACACAGACTTTGATGGACTTCCAGATGGACTTGAGAAGGACATGGTCCTATCACCGGTTACAAATGATACTGATGCGGATGGTTGGGAAGATGTGGATGAGATAGCATACATAACTGCAGAGTTAGGGCAACCATGGACCGATGTGCCGGACATCTGGCACTATCTGGACTATGACAAGGATGGGGTGACAGACTTCACTGAGTTAATGCATGGTACATCGACACTTATGCCAGATACGGACATGGATGGTCTCGACGACTGGACTGAGTTATTCATACCAGCCTCAGTAGCTTCAGTGAACGTCACATTGGAAGACCATGTACATGCCCTAGAAACCAACACCTCGCTTGTCTTCAGCACCAATACATCACTACCACAGAACGAGAGGTATACCAGTCCAGTTGAGCCCGACACAGATTTTGATGGTCTCAACGACTTCGAGGAGATGCAGTATGGGACAGACCCGACCCATCCAGATTCTGATCGAGACGGTCTCTCAGACTACGATGAGATCATGGTCTATTACTCCTACGAGGGCTTTATGGTCCTGTACAAAGTCAACCTAGACCCCTTATCGCAAGACACAGATGCGGATGGTATCTTTGATGCTGATGAGGTGGCAATCTGCGAGGCTAGAGAAGCAGTGAGTAGTAATCCAGAACATGGTCCGACTGGTGACTTTGACAACGACGGAGTCATCAATGTCTTAGACTATGACAGTGACAGCGACGGTATCTACGATGGATTCGAGGTCTTTGACTACCAAGACCCAGGCTGGCCGTGGCATCCGTTGGGGACAGACATGTTCGACTCGGACCAAGACTCAGACATGTGGATAGATGGTATGTTCACTGACTACGATCAGGACGGTCTCTCAGACAACAATGAGCTGACCATGATTATACCTGGCTACACCTACACCTCGTTGGGTGATGAGAACACCACCTACGGTCGCTACTTCCACCTTGTGAACCACACCCTGTGCGCGTTGAATGACACAGACGGAGATGGTTTCCTAGATGGATATGAGATCAACTGGGGTTCAGACCCATTGAATAAGGACAACTACCCATACACAGTGCAATGGACTGTTCCAGACTTTAGCTACATGGTGGGTTTTGCTTCTGCATCCAACATTGACAACCTCATGTTCAGTGCGGAGCTTGGGCAGATTGAGTTCGACGTGAGTGGACCTGATGGAACAGTAGGATTCTGCAATGTCTCTATCCCGCGAGAGCTTCTCTTCTCGCCGGTTGATGAGTGGGAGGTCCTCATGGACGGAGAGCCGTTAGACTACGTGGCTGATATCAATGAAACCTTCACGGTGCTCTCTTTCGGATATCTGCATAGTGAGCATCATATCATCATCCAAGGGACAGAGGTACTAGGACCGAGTACAACCATTACAACAACTGGGACAACAACCACAATTACCACAACGACAACGCCGGATGGATTTGACCCAATACTGCTGATAATGATAGGTGCCATCGTAGGTGTGGTCATTGTTGTTGTCTTCATAGTGATGAAGATGAAGAAGTCCTGAACCATAGGTGGATTCAAAGAGCTGCCAGAATTATATCAGGCAGCTCTGACGAATCAATAGAGAAAAACGGATTTTGATCGAATTGAAAATATTTCGAAGTCCTTTTTAGTGTTCAATCTATCCTATTTGGGCGTGGTTAGGAAAATGAAAAGATTAGTTATGATAATAACAAGCGTTCTCCTAATTGGAGCTCTCTTGACACCTCCTGCAGTTGCTCAAACAAGTGAGAGTCTGGAATGGAGTATCGAGGTTGATGATCAATGGCACTTCAACATCTACTGGTGGTCAGAAGGGTATCAAAGTATGGAAGATGATTTTTACTTTAGTCCATCAGGAATTCCAGCTGCCATACCTGATCTACTCACAGATTGGTGGGATATACCAGACACTTTAGGAAACCTATATTGGACAAATGGTACTGATGCGAATATCAATTTAGGACCGTTTTTCAACTTCGTCTTCAAAGTTGCAGTTCCAACCGGTAATTGGAGTCTCCTTACAGACTTGGTTGAGAGTGTTACAATGTGGACCCCAGACACTCCTACAGCAGTGGTTCCCATTGTGACCCTTGATGAATGGTACCGGTGGGGTGTTTCATTCAATTTTACGCAATCAGACACAGATAACATATACAGCATATCATACTTGAAATCGGATGGGTCAGTCGCTAAGATGGAAATGTATGGCTACGATTCAGGTACGGATAACCTAATGGGAATCCTGTACATGATCCGTGACAACAATGTTCCAGTGGTGCAAAGTCCAGCTGACATCATTAAGGAAGTAAGTGAAACTGGTGAAATAGTATGGAATGCAACGGACTTGAGTCCAGCTGCGTACATGATTTTCAAAGATGACGTAGAAATTAGCCGTGGCTTTTGGAACTCATCATCTGAGGAATTCAGGGTAAATGTTGATGGTTTGGGTATTGGTTCACATAATTATACTATTGTCCTATACGAAGCAAGTGGCTTGAGTGTCAGTGATACTGTTATGGTCGAAGTTCTTGAAGATTCGACACTTGTAACCACCACACCACCAACATCAACGACGGGTACAACAACAACACCGGATGGATTCGACCCAATCCTACTGATAATGATCGGTGCAGTGGTTGGTGTGGTCATTATCGTGGTCATCATCGTGATGAAGATGAAGAAGTCCTGAGTGTCAACAGTGTATAGATGAGCCAGTAAGAACTCCGCTGGCTCTATCCCTCTTTTCATTGAAATCAGACACGAGCAGGTAACGTGCTATTTCACGGAGTCCTCGCAGAACGGTAGATCTCTGTTGGAGGGTCCATCTCGACAATCGTGTGATTATCGCTACTCCATGACTCGATCCGTCCAGCCCAATTGGGTTGTGTGTCTGTTCTTGGACGAAGGTAGACCTTCACCCAGTCATGGGGTGGAATCATGACATGCCAACTGATTGCTAGCTCCCATTCAGCTGATCGGAACAGATAATGGCTTACAACTAAGATACCTGCTCCGTTATAGATTGGAGTCCATTCTGTGTCATTGTCAATGTTAAACTCGGGATATTGGATTGAGAAATACTCGATGAATACATCTCTCTTTTCTATAACATCTGGTAGGTCTGTTGATGTCCAGTTCAAGATGAGTAAGAGTGCAGTGTCATTTGCACTCAATGAACCCACAGAAAAAGTGACCTCGACCTCTACCCACGATTCCACATGGCTTGAGTTTGGAGTGAGAAAGATTTCGAGCAAGGGTGCTTTGGACCAGTATGTGTACTCTGTTTCAATAGAGACATTGG
>JAEOST010000153.1 GCA_016840245.1 Candidatus Thorarchaeota archaeon | reverse complement strand
GCGTCGTAAAGGAACCTGCGATTATCTCTGGAAACTCGTCTGGAGGACTCATTGCTCTCTGGTTAGCAGCAAACAGACCAAGTCTCGTCAAGGGCATCATCCTAGAGGATCCTCCATTGTTCTCAGCGGATTGGCCCAGAATCAAGGAAGATAGCTACGTCTATCGGGTCTTGCAAGTCACGGTGGAGATGAGCAAGGAACTGAATGAATCTCGAAGTATTTCTGGACTCGCAAGGACATTCATGAAGATCAAGAGACCCCTGCCAAACGGGAAGATCAAGTCGATTCCTCGTTCTGCCGCCTCTTTCATTTCATTTCTGATTCGTGCATCACAGAGACTCCGTGGTAAACCATCACTGCCTGGTAGTCTTGGTAAAATAACTGATGTGTTAGTCAATTTCGATGCAGACTTCTCACAAGCTTGGGTTGATGGACGTATATACGAGGGTTTGGATCATGCAGATGCATTGAAACGGGCTGAGTGTCCAATGATTCTTCTTCATGCAGACTGGGTACGTCATCCGGACTATGGTCTAGTTGGTGCAATGGATGATGAGGATGCTGCATATGCAAGAGAACTTGCACCAGAGATGCTATTCAAACGAATTGATTCGGAGCATGTAATTCACAGTCACAATCCTGATCTATTCGTAAGCATAGTTGAAGAGTTCATTGTGAATCTAGTTTGATGATCAAGATTCGTCAACATTCCTGCGTAGAAGATATTTCTTATGTAAATTCAATACAAACCTCTTCACAAGGTAGAGTTTTCGATGACTTCGATAGTGGGTAAGAAGAAGTACGCGCTGGGAATAGCCCTCTCTGTGATAGTGGTATCATCCATTCTCATAACTGGTCTTCTATTTTCACAAGACCCCACGCAACAAGCATTAAACACACTTGACATGAATATCCTACAGATTTTGACTGACCAACATGTCCCTGGAGCAGCAGCATGTGCAATCAAGGATGGTGAAGTGGTGTGGATGGGGACCTACGGTTATGCCGATGTCGACCAGAACATCAGTGTTACTAGCGATACAATATTCATGCTTGGCTCAGTATCAAAGATTGCAACTGGTATTGCGTTCATGCAGCTCTTCGAGAGGGGTTTCATTGATCTAGACGATGATATCAATGACTATCTCCCCTTCGATGTTGCTCATCCGGATCATCCTGCAACAGTGATTACGCCTCGGATGCTTCTCTCCCATGTATCTGGTATCCGCGATAACTGGTTGGTCTTGGGTCCACTGGAGGTCTCTGAAATGGATACTCCTCTGTCTCTTGAGGAATTCACCCAGAGCTATCTCACGCCCACTGGAATCTATTACCATACTAGTAACTTCAATGATGCTGAACCTGGAACTGAATTTGATTATACAAATGTGGGATCCACTCTAATTGCATATCTCGTTGAAGTTGTTTCTAACACAACCTTTGAAGAGTACTGTCAGCAGAACATCTTCCTGCCACTAGGTATGAATGAAACCTCTTGGTTCTTGGGGAATCTCGACACGGATATGATGGCCATTCCATACCTCTATACTGGGTCGAGTTTCACACCCTACGGACATTACAGCTCAGCGGTCTATCCCTGTGGATTCATGAGGACGAGTGTGCTTCAACAATCCCGGCTCTTAGCTGCGCTAATGGAGTATGGAACTATTGGCAACACAACTATTCTGAGCAATAGTACTCTCCAACTGATGATGACTCACCATTATCCATCTCTAGATACTCAATATGGTTTCTACTTTCAGAGTTCTGGAGTGCTATGGGGACATGGCGGCAGTGGTCCAGGTGTGGCAACTCGTATGCTCTTCTACCCAGAGGCTCATGAGGGTGTCATAGTGATGTTGAATATTGAGAATCATGTTGCTGTTAACTCGATTCACAATCGCATTCTGGATTGTATGCGGACTGCGTTTGGTTGGCTTACATGAATAATCGGGATTATAGGAATTACCAATTACTGACTAGTGGGATTCTAGCATCCGTTGTCAGGTTCAGACCTAGTTCCTTCAGCGCTTTCTCACACCCACGGCCAATAAGATGAGTACTATGCATCTCACAACCTTGAAGATCTGTCAAAGAATTGATACATTCTGTAGCGTTTGGATTAAAGACAGCACTTACAGCAAGAGCATCAAGAACTTCCTTCACATCGAGACTGGTATCTACAATACACATCTGTTCCTTGAGTTTCATTATACTCTTAATGATAATTGGCGAAAGAACATCAATCTCGTCTGGAATACCCGCCAGGTATTTGACGGCATTCAGTAGCGCAGCAGATTCTGAATTGAGAATCCTTGATCGTTTTCCTGTAAGAATGAGGGGGGTGTTATCCTTCGTATATATCTCGATGGCAGCTCCAGTATACATTCCATTTTGCACCATCTCTGATTTCTTCTTACTCTCTTTTAGAGCCTTATTTGCCAGAGCTGCAACAACACGATCTTCCGGTTTTGCATTCACTCGGCCCATTATTTTGTCCACGCGGTCTAGGGTGTCGTGCGTAACATTCCCCTCAATGAAATCTCTGTTGTATTGATAGTACCTTCGGACAATCTCATCAATACTTGCTTGTTGCACCACACTATCGTCGATTATTCCTTCATTGGCCATATTGACCCCCATGTCTGTGGGACTCTTGATATCTGCCAGGGGGTCTCCAGCAGGAGTAATCTTCTCAATGATTTTTCGTATGATGGCAAAGTTCTCTACGTCTCTATTGTAGTTAGTTGCTTCAAGATTGTAGGCTTCTTTGTGGAATGGATCAACACAATTGTAATCGCCGATATCAGCCGTTGCTGCTTCATACGCAATATTCACAGGATGATTCACAGGCAGGTCCCATATAGGGAAGGTCTCGAACTTTGCAAAATTACTCACTATGCCCTCTTTTCTATCATGATAGATCTGACTCATAGCGAAACTCATCTTCCCACTTCCTGGTCCTGGTGCAGTGATTATGACAATCTTCTTTTCAGGAGCAACATAGTTGAATTTTCCATACCCTTCATCACTGACTACCTTGTCCAAATCCGTGAGATAGTTGGGAATTTCAGAATTAGTGATTACTCTGATTCCTCTGTTTTCGAGGCGCTGTTTGAACTTGTCAGATGTATACTCGCCGCTGTATCTATTGATTAGCACAGCAGATACATCAAGATCCAACTGCTTCAGGTCGCCAATGTCCTTGAGCATCTGATCATCATATGTTAGACCAAAGTCACGTCTAATTTTCCGTCTCTCGACATCTTTTGCACTGATACAGTGAATAATCTCGATATTATTGCCCAGTTTCTTGAGCATCTGGACCTTCGTGTCGACGGCGAAACCGGGAAGAACTCTCGAAGCATGATGGTCGTATCTGAGTTTCCCTCCAAACTCGAGGTAGAGCGTATCAAATTGATTCACTCGTTCCATAATCCGCTTTATCTGGGCTGAGAGATACCGTGAAGTATCAAAACCAATCTTCCTAATCATTAGCATCACTTAGAGTCATTGTCTAGAGTTTGGAACTCATCACAATATTCAAGGCTGTTGACACTCCTTCTAAAGCCTTCGAACGATTTGAACGGTAACTACATCTGTTCGTCCACCCTTTATGACTTATGCCAATTGTTGATGTCAAAATGTGGAAAGGCGTTTCAGAAGCCGCTGTGGAACAGATTATCTCGGGAATAACAAAGGTCTTTGTTGATTTAGGAATTCCAGAACGAGCTGTAGAAGTCACTGTTCAAGAGATCCCTAAGACACACTGGGGAATTGGAGGAAAACCAGCTTCCAAAGTAATGGCTGACGAAAAACCTCCTTAAACCAGAAATCTATTGTGGACCGATTCAGGAAGAAGATGAGAGAGGAAAACCCTCTCATTGGTCGTTATGGCTCATACTTTTTTCTGACTTAGCCTCCCCACCAGTCTGGAACCTCGTGGTCCAACCAAACGGGGTCCGGTGTGACTTTATCCTCTGTATCTTTCCCATGACTGTCATGAATTACGGAATTGAATGTTTCACTCACACTCACTGTCATGTCATTCTCCACCACTACTTGACATGAGAGGAAGACAGCGGGATGATCGAATTGGGGTTGGCCAGATTTTATTGCTCTCTCAAAGCGCTCCTGTTGCGCCTGAGTCTTCGTTGTTGGTACTCCCTTGTGAATGGTGACCCTGCAGGTGGTGCATTTAGCGTTCCCCCCACAGGCATGTACTACGTCGGTCTCATTATCGATGAGAGCTTTGAGCAGCTTTGTCCCACTCTCCACGGTGATTTCTTTCTGAACTTCACCCATGAAATCGACAATCGTTACTATTGGCATAGCTTCAAGATTGGTACATCGCCACTAAAATGAATTCCGTGAGTGCGTTGCTTGACATACAAAGATCTCGCGAGTCATGAGTGTCTCAATATCCAATTCTATCTTTGATTAACAAATCTTTTTAGTGACCGTCTTTCCTCTCTTGGATTGATTTCGTCCTAGGAGGTTAGATATTGACAAAGAGTTCGTCTACTAACAGACTCATAATTCTGGCAATTATTGGTGTCTGTCTTGTTATACTCATCGATATCGTGTCATTTGCTGTTGGCATGGGTCTCGTTACACAAGGCCAAGTGCTGATGATTCTCCCACTATTGGAGATTCTAGCAGCTGCAGGCTTTGTGCTCATAGGTCTGGGCTTTCACAAACTCTACGTAGAATACGGTCAAAATCTATGTAGAATCGCATTTATTGGATTCATATTTTCTCCAATAATCCTATTGATGCGATTGATACCCCAGCTAATTGATTACAACATTTGGTTCTACTTTGCTGGCAATCTGGTCATTCCCTTGCTGGGGGCACTAGCATTCTTCAGCCTTCGTAGTAAGGGGACAGTGCCTTTCGTCATCACTTTCGCTATTGTTCTACTTGGGCTGGTGATTGATCTACTAGCATACCTACTTCCAATCACTGGTGGTATTTTGAGCTTCGACCAAGCTCTGGTTCTTCGTGGTGCTGGTCGTATTCCCATGTGGATATCCGTTGTAGCGACATTCGTCTGGGTTTACAAAAACTACCAGCCAACTCAGTCCTTTGGCGGTGAGTAACAGACAGTGTAGACAACACTCACAGTATTCATCTGAAGAAAGAGGGAGAGAGGAGAACCCTCTCTCAAATTGTTCCATAGGAGCTCGAGTTGACATTTGGTATACTGACTACAAACTAATCGAATTCCAGGCAATCTCACATGCCTGCTCAACTTGATTCTCATCCATCTTGACTATCCCTCCATGATGATAATTCAGAAGGGTGATAATGGGGACATAGGCAAAAGCTGTCAATACTGGTAGAGGAAGGGGCTTGATTGTCTTCTCCTTGATGCCGCGCTTGAGTAGGTTGTCGACTGTGTGGAAAAGCTCAAAGCCCTCCACCTTGATTTTCCTCATCATTGCTGTCCGTTCAAACTGCTCTCGATAAGCGAGATACTCTGGATGCTGGAGATTGAATGTGAAGGAGTGAAACCATATAGACTTGAACGTCTCTTCTGTGTTCATTCCCTCTTGAAGGCCCTCTAATGCACCTTGACTCATCTTCTTTCGAATATCGGTATAGATCTTAGTGAAGAGATCCTCCTTATTCTCAAAGTAAATGTAGATAGTTGCAGGCGAGACCTTCGCCTTCTTTGCTATCTTTGAGATAGAGATCCCATCAAAGCCTAGCTTATTGGTCAATGTGATAGATGCATCGACAATCGAATCATATTTTGCCTGGTCTCGCGTTCTCATGATACATCTGGCTGTGATTGAAAGATATATAAATGAATGGTCATTCACTAATATATAAGTGAATGAACGTTCACTTATGAGAGTGTAACTATGAACGACGCCCACATCACAAGGATTGAGTCAGGTAGAGCAAACTGCTACTTGGTCAAGGCAAAGGATGGATTTGTCCTTATTGACACTGGCTATGCAAAGCATCGTGATCTAATGGATGCTGCTCTAGCTGAGGCTGGATGTGATGACATCAGACTCATAATACTCACCCACGGGGACTTCGACCATGTGGGAAACTGTGCCTATCTCAAAGAGAGATTTGGTTGTAGAGTAGCAATGCATGATGATGATGTGGGGATGGTCGAGAAGGGTGATATGTTCTGGAACAGAGAGATGGGTCGTGCAAAGCGATCCATTGGAAAACTATTCACACTCGTCATGCGAATTGGGCTTGATGATGAGGACATGTTCTCACCAGACATCTTGCTGAAGGACAGGCAGAGTCTTACTGAGTTTGGATTCGATGCCACTGTTCATCATCTCCCAGGACATTCCAAGGGCTCTATTGGACTGCTGACAGCAGATGGCGACTTCTTTTGTGGTGATGTCCTCACCAATGTGTCGATGCCTAAGATGAGCACCCTGATCTCCAATCGGGATGATTACATCAGGAGTCTAGAGAACATTCAGAGTCTCCATCTCCAAACTGTCTATCCTGGTCATGGTTTACCCTTCGACAGAAATGCACTCTCAAGTATCTTTCAGGAGGAAGACTAACACTTGTCAAAATCAAATAGTGAACAAAAGGAATTCGAACAAAATCAGAGAAAACAACAATTACGCCGCATCGCACTCGTGAGTTTCTCATTCATGATGGTCGTTGCGACGCTTATGATTGTCTTGTTGCAGATGTCAGGCTATGCAGGTACAATGGAAGACACTCAGCT
>JAEOST010000152.1 GCA_016840245.1 Candidatus Thorarchaeota archaeon | reverse complement strand
TCTCGAGTTAGGGTCTCAACTAATCGACGAGAAACCTCGTATTGGAGCTCACAACACTAAGATAGCATTTGTACACCCCAAGTCTACTGGGGGCGCATTAATAGAGCTCTGTGAAGAATAACATTGAACTGAGAATGTCTGATTCCTATGGAGTCTATGGGAAAAACCCATAGATGTTTCATCAGTTATATGATTTATTAGATAGTTATGTGTTAGATATAGACTGTATTCAATCGTGATTGAGGGATTGAGATTGAACTGGCCAAAACGAATGAGAGAACACACTTTAACTTCATCATACAAAGAATTTGAAACCGAACTAGCAGATGGAGTAGAAGACAAGACTACTGTAGCAGGACCCCTTCTAAGATATTTTGCACCCCGAGTGAGTCTATTTGGTCGAGAGCTATGGTTAGAACGGAAATCACGAATCTGGAGAGGTGTTCAATTTCGTGCTACAGTTACAAAAAATGATAACAAATTACGTGCTTGTCTGCAGTATCTCTTCATATATGGAAAGCAGGCTGGAGTATTTAGTGTTCTATCAATGCTTGGTCCGACACTTTTTCTTCTCATTTGGACAAGGGTTCTTGATAATTTCATCTTTGACTATTACTTATTGATTGTAGTTACATATGTTGTAGGTTTTCCACTAGTGTTCGTTGGACTGAGATCATTTCCTGGTGAATTAGAACGTAGAGCTCTAGGATTGCCCAGTAGACCACTATTTAGAGCAGATCTCTACTACCTTGTCCTAGGATTATCAGCGTTCCTTGTTCTATTTGAGTTTGATATTGGTATTATCATGTATTCCTTCTTTCTGAGTTTTGTTGTATTACTCATGCTTCTAGAATACTTTGAGATTCTTCCATGGGTTCACAATATGGACTATGTTCCTGTGTTCATTTGGATTGAAACTGATTTTGGTTCTGGTAACAACGTGGAATCACTATTGAACCAACCTGAAAGCTGGTCTATCAGTAAAGCATGTTGGGACGACCATCATTACGCGACAAGGTCTCGAACTCCTAGTGAGCTGACCCAGTGTGAAGGACAAACAATAAACTTGTCTGAAAAAAGAATTCAGTTAAAGACAGACAATAAATGGCACTCTCTGTCATGCGCAAAAGAATGGGTTGAGAATCCACGAACTAGTCTTGGGAATTCTTCACTACTAATTATTCTTATGATTCTCTTATCTGCTGAAGTTATTCTTTTATACATCTCCCCAGAACTTTACGAAAGTAACTATCCATGGTCCGGGTCTGCCTTCATCTTGATAGTATTTCTACTGGTTATCGTTGGCTCTCATCGTTTTCACTATCCCCTTGTCCGTGACAGAGGATTTGAAGGATGGGACTATATGACTGGAGCCGAGATTGCTACATATCATTTAGACCGTGAAAAGCTTCTAACATTATGGAACTTGGATGATGAAGAAGCAAGACTTGAGATTAAATCGAAGATGCAAGACCCCTTTAATTCCAATCCAGAATTCTTCAAGAGTTTTCGGGATCCGGGAGATGAATGATAAGACTGAGACGAATAGGTGATATTCTCCTAGCAAAACTGACTAGAACTTTGGAGTTCCAGTTCTGTCGGAATATGGATAATTAAAAATGATAGAGGAGTGATCACACTCCTCATTCTTATACTAGCGACGAAAACGCGATTTGATTTAGGATATTCTCTCAAAGATTCTAACCAAGATTCCATCTTCAATATCACTTACGTCAACTCCGTATCTCTCTTTGATTCTTCGGAAGACTGAGTCTTCACCCTCATCCCTGAGATCACTAAAGTCCCAAATCGATGACCGATCCGATATGAAGACTCTCGCATAATCGAATCCAACAATCTCTTCAATGAAATCCTTGGCTACATCCTCATAGAGCCCGATTCGGGTTTGAGGTGTTATTACAATAGACCTGACGACATGGGGTTCATGTTTGTCTGGTCTGCTCTTCCGACTGAAAAATGAAAGAATGTGTTTGATAATACGTTTCATGGTTACATAATGCGTGAGAGAATCACGCACTAGTTATAGCGCTCCAACTTTGTGTTTATAATCCTTCGTGAATCTTGAAACTTCGACAATTCACGAATGTGTTAAACTTAATTGGGTTTTTTCCATAATGTATGACACCGGAGGTGTAAGATCCTTGACAGAGGATCTGGATAAGACTCGGTTCGATTACTATCGAAAGGCTAAGAGCCATGAGGCAAAGGGTGAATACGAAGAGGCCCTCGCAGCCTTTACATCAGCGATAGAACTGGCTGATGACTATGCACATGCTTGGTTCTACAAGGGTAAATTGCACTACAAGATGGGACAGTACAAGGATGCTGTCTGCTGTGCGGAGCGTGCCCTTGAGCTTGAACCAACCTGGGAGAGTCACATTGTCAGGATACTTCGCGATGCAAAGGAGAAGATCTAAGGGGTCTTCGCCGCATATGATGAGATGATATCAGTAACTGCATCTGCGACTGTGATTATGTCATCACGACTCACCATTCGATGACATACAAACCTCGTACGAGTGCCATATGCACCGTATACTAGGATGTCCTTCTTCTTCAACTCCTCAGAGAGTGTCATAGCATCGATTGAAACATTCTCAAGACCTACGAAGAGGATGTTAGTATCAGGTTTATCCATGATAAGCTCTGGTATCTTGGACAATCTCTCGTAGAGAATCTTCGCATTGTCATGGTCATCCTTCAACCGATCGACCATCTTCTCAATTG
>JAEOST010000151.1 GCA_016840245.1 Candidatus Thorarchaeota archaeon | reverse complement strand
GGAGGGACCTACACTATAAGGGAACCTTGTGAGGTATGCAATGGCTCAGGATTCAAACCACTGTTCATGTGTGTCAAACTGGATGGTTTCACAATTCACGAATTGAAGATGATGCCACTCTCTGAACTCAAAGAAGTAATGAGGGGTCTCGCAATGCCTGAGAAGGATGACTTCTTCATATCCTTCAAACATCAGAAGATGCTCAGAAGACTCGAGTTCCTTGAAACCGTGGGTCTCCATTATCTACATCTGAATCGAGTAGCTGGGACTCTCTCAGCGGGCGAGGCTCAGAGAATTGTTCTAGCCAGTCTGCTAGGGAGTGGACTCACGTCCCTTACCATTCTTCTAGATGAGCCGTCTCGTGGGATGCATCCCTCAGAGGTTGAATTGCTAGTAAAGTCAATAGAGGAACTCAGAGCAGAAGGGAACTCAGTAGTTGTAGTTGAGCACGACCCGGTCATCATCAAAGCAGCTGATGAGCTCATTGACATGGGACCACTCTCAGGTTCACGAGGTGGGAAGGTCGTTGCCCAGGGAAAGCCTGACGAAGTGGCAAAGACTGGTACAATCACTGGACAGTGGTTGAGTGGTAAGAAAAAGTCAGATGTAAACAAAACACGCAGACCATCCATTGCATCTATGACAATCAAGGGTGCAAGAGGATTCAATCTCAAAGACCTAACTGTTGATATCCCACTGGGAGTTTTGGTTGGCATCTGTGGTGTTTCCGGGTCAGGAAAGAGCACACTAATGATTGACACAGTGTCACGTGTTCTCGCTCCAATCAAACATACAACAAGCGTCGCGTATGAGGAGATAGAACCGTGTGAATATGATGCGATTGAGAATAAGCCTGGTCGAACTATTGTGCTGGATCAAGGTCGAAGAGGAATTTACAGTCCAGGTAATGCGTTAGGTCTCTTCAACCCACTCATCAAGATCTATGCAGAGAGCGAGGAGGCAAAAGCGCTCGACATTGATGAGAAGAAACTCAAGGAATCCTGCAGTGTATGTGAAGGCAAAGGACAGATCCGAACAGAGATGGGATTTCTCCCAGATGTATTTACTCCCTGCGAGACCTGCAAAGGAACTGGTAGAAGTCCAGAGGCCTGGGATGTCAGAGTCAGGGGTTATGCCTACCCAGAACTCAACAATCTCACTCTCGGTGAGGTATATGCTCTCTTCAGTGATGAGGATCAGATTGCGAAGCGACTGAAGCCAGCTATTGATGTTGGTCTTGACTATCTCAATCTCAGACAACCAAGCGTGACCCTCTCAGGTGGAGAGATTCAGAGATTAAAGATTACTCAGGAACTTGGAAAAAAGAACAAGAGAGGGACACTCTATATCCTTGATGAACCCACTGTTGGCCAGCACCTGGAGGATGTTGAACGTCTTATTGATGTCCTGCATAGATTGGTGGATGATGGCAATAGTGTCGTAGTCATTGAGCATCACTCTAACTTACTTGCTGCCTGCGACTGGTTGCTTGAGATGGGACCCAAGGGGGGTCCTGAAGGGGGATATGTTGTGGCAGAGGGTACTCCAGAAGAGGTCTCCAAAATGGATACTCCCACTGCACCATATCTGAGAGAAGTACTGGAGGGTGCATCATGAACTGGATCCCATTGCTTCTTGCTGATAGATCACCCAGTCTGAGGTTGCTTGTGCTTCGAGACCTCATGGGACGAAAGCAGAATGATGAAGAAATCAGAGAACTTGAGAGTCTTCGTAGTGAGGACCCTGTAATCTCCACACTACTCTTAATGCAGCAGAAGGATGGATCTTGGAAGAATATCGATGGTGCAGGCATAACTCCTGGGAGCGCAGTTCGTGCAACTTCACTCAGTCTGCTGCGACTTGCATATGTGGGATTTCCAAAGGATCATTCAGCCATCAAGAAGGGTGTTGATTTCATATTTCAAAAACAGAGAGAAACTGGTGAATGGCCCATGCCAGGAGCCTACGATGGAATAGCTGAACCCCAGAGAGGGTATACAATGGCTCCACTACAAGTATCAATCCCACTCCTTGGGATTGCTGCATCAGGCTACGCCACAGACACGAGAGCTGAGTTTGCATACGAGTGGTTATTGGAGCAACGTCTGGAGGATGGAGCTTGGCCCACTGGTACTATTGGTGAGGTTTATGGATATCAAGCAGGATACCGAAAGATGCCTCACTCAAGATGGGGATGCAGGACCAACACTACTCTAGCCCTCACCTGTCTTGCATTTCACCCAACCCGAAGGACCAGCGAACCTGCAAGGCGTGCATTAGACATGTTACTAGCGCGAGAGACGCGAGATAAGCAGAACATTGGATTCAATGTTGCACGTACTATTGGATATGAGCAGCATCGTGGTCATATCACATTTCATGCTAGATTTGACCCGGGACTGGTCCTTGACCTATGTTGGCGCATTGGTGCAAACCGAAACGATGAGCGGGTCGATGGACTTGTTGGATGGATGCTCGAACAGCTAGGACCGTATGGTCTATGGGAGTATGAGCGGAAGCCCGAGGCGTCCCGTTGGGTGACATTTGACATCCTTCGTTCATTATCAAAGTTGGATGAAGACACTGAATGGATTGCTACAGAACCTAGGACTGTCTACAAGTCATACTCATCAAGACCAAAGCGATTCTAAGATTATGCGAGCCTTTTTGGCATCAGATTCTGTTTGTAATCCAAACTAGTATAGAATAAATTCCAACGTGCAGACTACTGCTGAAGGTAATAGGATGTAATTTTGCAGATTATTTTCTAGATGTTTGATATCAGAGGCTTCTCTCAAAGAAGTCCAATAGGTATTCGTAGTATTCGATTCTCTGTTCAATAGAATCCGAGAAATGCCCACGGTCCTCAAGCACCTTATACTCGAAATCTTCTCCTTCCTTACTACCGTGTTCTAGTAATCTTTCTCGAAAGACCTCAGCTTGTTTAATACCACATCTCGGATCGTTCACTGCATGAATTATCAGTAGTTTCGCAGTCATCTTGTCTGCAAAGTTGACAGGACTTCTATCAGCCCAAAGCTCCTTATTGTCTGGGGGATTACCCATTTGCCCAACCATGTATACTGACACTGGAGGGAAGGTTGTCATGCACTGCTCATACATACCCACAAGATCAGTGATTCCAGAGACGGCAGCACCAGATTTCCAAAGATGAGGTTTCTTGGTCATTGCCATGTAAGCTAGATATCCACCATAGCTGGCACCATAAATTCCAATTCTTGTGGGGTCCACAAAATCTAACCCTTTTAGATACTTAACACCATACTCCAAGTCATCAAGATCCTTTCCACCCCAATCCATCAAACAAGCATCTCTAAATTCAGCACCATAACCTGTCGAGCCTCTGACATTAGGAAGCAAACATACGTAACCTCTATCAACCAGGACTTGAGCTGTATCTTTGAATCCCCTGATGTAATGTATCGTAGGTCCACCATGAGGAATTACAAGACAAGGTAGTTTCTCTCTAGGTTGAGCATCTTTTGGCTTATAGAGAATAGCGTGAATAATCGTATCATCAGTAGAAGGATATGAGATGTACTCTTCAGGGTGGAAGTCTTCTGAACTAAATTCACCATACAACGCGGGAAGGATTTCCTCATGAGAATGATTGTCAAGGTCATACAGCAAATAACGTGTTCGATGAGTTGAATCCTGATGGGATACAAGTAAATATTGACCATCAACTAGATTTTTTCCAGCAGATGCAACACCAGGAGGTATCTTCAGTAGGAAACCTTCTCCAGTTGCGAGATCATATAAAACAAGCTTCTGTTCTGCGTCTACATGCCGGATTACAACAACTTGTTTACCATCATCTGTGATGCAAACACCTTCTTCAGGAAAGCCACTTGCACTTATCCATTTGATATCCTCAGAACCCATAAAGTAGACACCAACTTGCTTGGTACCCGAGTAATCTGATGTGAACAGAAGCATAGACCCATCTCTAGACAAGTGATTAACAATCTCTTGAGACCCTCCCTCCATCGAGATAATTTTTCGTTCCTCAGTTCCGTCTACCCGTGCAGTCCATATGTCATATGTCATCTGATCCAGACCTGTCAGAGATGAAGGCAATTTTGTCATCCACAGGACTTTGTTTACCGTCAATATCGAGGTTCTCGGGGGAATCAGTCAGCTGTGTAACTTTTCCATCGGGTATGGTTATTCGGTATAAATCCCATTTCTCTTTACCAGAAGTAGGGTCTCTCTGAAATATCAGTGACGCACTGTCAGGTGACCAATAATGATCGAAGACAAAGGTGATCCCATATTC
>JAEOST010000150.1 GCA_016840245.1 Candidatus Thorarchaeota archaeon | reverse complement strand
GTCATTGGAAGAAGTGTGATTAACTGTCATCCTCGCAAGAGCTTTGACAAGGTCCAACAAATCATGACAAATTTCAAGGAAGGCAAGAAGGACAAAGCGATGTTCTGGATTCAATTGAACGGTCGTTTTCTCATCATCAGTTATTATGCAGTTAGAGATGACAATGGTGAATTCTTGGGAACATTAGAAGTATCGCAAGACGTCACAGAGATTCGAAGTCTTGAGGGAGAACAAAGGCTCCTCGATTGGGAATAGGTCCTTTGACTGTGGCTGAAATACGTTTAAATCAATCCGAATGCCATGTCAGTTGATTCTTAGAAATTGGGTGAGGAACTAATTTTGACAAAAAGGGATGGATTCAAATCTGCTCTAGTCTTCGTTGTAGCCTTCTCGCTAACGTTTTCATCACTGGTAGGCACGACAATGACTAGTTATGCTCTCTTTGAAACAGAGGGTCTTCGAATAAACAACGCATTCAACCCATCAGCAATTGTGATGGATGGTAATCTCTCTGCTGGAGAATGGGATGAAGCTGAACATGTCATCAGTTGGTACATGGATGCAGACATAGAGAACTACGATGGGGACAACTACATGTACATCGCTGAAGATCCTGATAACCTGTATTTAGCGTTAGACCTAGTTAGTGACCAGACTGATGATCCAAAGGACGAGTGGGTAGGTGTCTGGTTGAACACCAATGAAGCCGTAAATAATGAAACTGACTGGTACAATACAACAGCTAACTGGGAAGCTGCTCTCAACAATGGAATGGAATCACTCCTCTATGATGTTGATAATAATAGAGAGATGCCTTTCTTTGATCCAGATGGAATGATGGCTGGATTTGCAACCAACTTTCAATCACTAGATGAATTAACTCCCATCAATGGATCCTTTACAGGGACGCTTGATGATGTAGGAGGCTGGGATTCAAAGTCTGCTAACATGACCTCAGAGTATAACGGTACGGATTACATCTATAGACTAGATATTGAGGTCAACATCACTGACTACTACACATTCTTCAAAGAGCTGTATGCAAATCATACAATATACGTTGAGTTCAAGGTCAACACATGGAGTAATGTGACCCTACAGAGGCACTTTGTCACTATCAGAGATGAATCAGGAACTATCGATTTTAGTGACCCTTACAAGACACTAGAGATCAATACTGGTACAACATGGGATGAGCATACACTGGATGTGACAGCAGGTAATTTCACAGAGGATAAGAGAATGCTGCTCTCCTTGATCGGGATTGCTGATGTACCATTCAACACCTCATATGACAGACTACAGATGACATTCTATTCCAATATGTCCAACCATGGCGGTATGTACTACATGGTCGACCAGCCATACACATCAATCGATGGTTATGATATTGATTGGGCATTCTGGTCATCTGATAACAATGCTACTCCACATCGTACCTTTGAAATCAGAATTCCAAAGAGTGAGTTGGAAGGTTACACAACAGATACTGATTTGGGAATAATGGTTGGCGGTTATGGCACCCTTGCTTCATGGCCAAACACTCACAATTGGGTATATGCCAATGAAACTGACACTGGCATCCCATATAAGGAAACTAACGAATACCACTATTACTCAATGCCGATGAAGGTTGCACCTCCAACCACAACAGAAACTACATCTACAACTTCGACATCATCCACCGTCACAACTACAACAATGATGTCAACATCAACTACCAGCACCGTCCCTACTACAACAGTTGCTCCAACAACATCGCCCTCTACAACAACAACGTCTAATGAAACAACACCTCCACCGCCTACACCAACGCTCCCATATGACCTGCAAGTAATTCTTTTGATGGCGGCTGCTGGAGGAGTCATCTTGATTGTTCTAATCGTTGCCTCTCTGATAAAGAGAAGTAGGAATCCCTGAGCATTCATAGCTCAGGGCATCTTCTTTTTTCTACCAATACACCAACAATATCTTCGAAACGCAATGGGTTATAGAGTTCTTGTAAAGATATTTCAATAAGTTGTATAATCTGTAATTACCCGATTTTTTGAATTGGAAGGAGTGGAGAAGCATTGGTAAAGACTCCAGAACTTGAAGGACTTGATGAGTTTCTTTTGGAAACCTGTGAGAAATGGAATGCCCCTGGTGGATCAGTTGTAGTAGTCAAAGATAGCAAAGTTGTATATGCAAAAGGATTTGGCTACCGAGATATAGCGAACAAGCTGGAATGGACTCCTCAGACTCTGCAATCGATTGGTTCAGCTACGAAATCATTCACTGCGACAGCTATTGCGATGATGGTTGAGGATGGTGTAATTGAATGGGACACACCGATTCGAGATTATGTGTTGAAGTTCAAGCTTAAAGATTCCATGGCTTCAAACAACACAACTTTTGTGGATCTTCTTGGACATCGAACTGGATTGCCAGGTCACTACTTTGCTCTTATGAACGATGGATTGAGTCTTGACAATATATTGGACAGACTTCCACACTTGGAGCTTTCAAAACCATTTCGAACATCATTTCAGTATTGCAATCTCCTCTATGTAGTCGCGGGGAAATTGATTGAAGAAATCTCAGGAATGAGTTACAGCCAATTCATCAAAAAACGGATTTTCAAACCCCTACGGATGAAGAACTCTGTTCTCAGCTTTGGAGAATACAAGAATAACCCAGACCATGCATTAGGATACAGAGAAAGGAAAGGAAAACTGGAGGAGATAGAGTCACCTGCATCCATGTACGACACTTCATCGGGAGGTGGAGCAATCTTCTCGAACGCGGAAGATATTGGAAATTGGATTAGGTTTCATCTCAATAAAGGTGAGGTGAGAGGTAAACAACTTGTCAAACCACAAAGCCTGAGGAAGACATACCATCCACTATACATCCTACCAGGTAGGGCGGGTGGACTTCAGATGGACAAGAAGTGGTGGTATCAATCAGGTTATGGAATGGGCTGGCAATCAGTAGTATATCGTGGAGAACTCATGGTGTTTCATGGTGGGAGCTGGCCAGGATATTGCACTGAGATTCGGTTCTTCCCGGATAAGAATGTTGGAGTTGTGGTCTATGGAAATAAGGACTATGCCATGCCTTTTGCTATCTTCTATAACATCATCGATAGACTTCTTGGTTTTGCGCCTTATGATTGGAACAAGGTCTGGAAAGATTATGAAGATGTGATTCTTGCGGGCATGTACCAAATGGAGGAGGCGAAGAAGGCAAAGACCGAAGCAGGTCCAAAACCAACTCGTCCTCTGCATGAATTTGTAGGTACATACTACAATCCAGGCTACGGGAAACTAAGAGTGTTCATTGAAGGCGAAGATATGATGATTCAGTATGGTTCACAGATTTTCCCATTACAGCATAACAACTATGACACATTCGACTTTGAGGATGAGGTTTTTCAATTTACTACATCGATAACATTCCAGAATGACGGAGAGGGTGATGTACATGGATTCACTTCTCATCTTGAGCCATCTATAGACCCTATATTCTTCAAAGCGATACCTGATGAGAGAATGAAATCTAAGGAATTTCTGAGCAGACTGACTGGTAAGTACTTGTTCAATGAGGACACAATTGAAGTGCAGCTCAGAGGAGAGCACACACTCCTTCTAGCTATTTCTAGAACTACACCTCAGGTTCTAGAACCAATCCGAGGGATGCGCTTTGGGTTAGAGGGAGCAGGAACAACCACGATTACATTTGTCGCGAATGAATCTGGGAATATCACCGAGTTCCAGTATCGAGAGTCTGGAGGATTCTTCGCAGAAATAATCACTGCCAAGAGAATCGAAGAATGAAATTATTCAGTCTTGAATTTTCGTCCTTCATTCTTACAGAGAATCCGAATCACATTTCGACCGGAATATACGCAACCAGGAACTCCTCCTCCCGCCAAGACCCATTGTCCTGCCATGTAGAAATTGTCTAGCCCAGGCAACGATCGAGGGATAACCTCCATGAGTGATGATCTTGTTATTTGCCATCCCATTGGTGAGCCTCTGTCATTCAGAGTGTATCTCCACGTCGTATAGGGTGTGGCTATATCAGTAACTTCAATCTGTGAAGAGATACCGGGATAGAATCGTTCTAGACGGTCAATTATTTCCTTAGTGACTCGTTCTTTCTCAGCAACATATTCCTCTCGATTTCCCCTAAGATTCTTCCAGTATTCCCAATCAGTTTCAAACATAATCTGAATCACAGTCTTTCCTTCAGGTGCAAATACATCACTGTAATTGAAGATCCTTAGAAATAGGATTTTGTTCTTCTTTTCATTGATAACAACTGGATTTTCCAACTGGAATCCTGTTAGCGGTGCTTCTTCTTCAAATGTCCTAGCAACACCAAGACTCACAACAAAGGTTGGATCGTATGGTTTCCAGGTGTCATATCGTTTCTCAATTTT
>JAEOST010000149.1 GCA_016840245.1 Candidatus Thorarchaeota archaeon | reverse complement strand
GTCAAAAACCCAAGCAAGACGCCAAGATGTTTCGTTGGAATTGCTGTCTGTAGTCATTTCAACAAGTGTAAGCTGAGAACCCATCCATAGAGGTTCTGAAACTAAGCTTAGATCATAGAATTGCATCAATGCATTAGATTGTGCTGATTCAGGGGAAAGGACCCCCGACAAGTCAAGTTCAGAAACTCCTAACCATGAATACTTGTAGTAAGATATACCCCGAGTAAATGCGGAGGTTCTTACAAGAACTTGGGATCCATCGACCTTCACAAGCCCTGAGTACTCTTGAAAGACCAGTGAGTAGAATCTCTGACAATCATAGGGTTCACCTGTGATGTATCTGGCGGTTGATGGGAGGATAATATCCTCTGCTTCAAGGAAAGTCTTCGTGAAGTTCTCTGCTTCTGCCAGATTTATTGGAGTTGGATCATAATCATGGAGGTATTTGCTCTCATACTCAATAACTCGACCTGAGAGAGAATCAACTACAACAAATGCAAGAAAATCAACATGATTGAAGAAGAAGGTCCATGCTGGTGGTGATGTTGAGGTCAAGTGATACCACAGATTCCAGTCAATCATTGATGGTCCAATACGGATCAACCAATCCTCAGCTATGTCTAGGGCGTCAGCGTAGCTAATCATTGCATCATCTGCAAATTCTGAATAGTCGCTCATGAGTACCAGTGGACGCATAGTTGTGCTTCTGTATGCATCAGGATAAACAATAGAGCTTCCATTATCACCTGCGTATGAAACAAAGACGGATGTTCCAACTGGCGAGCCTTCAAGATCGGTGGTGGTCTGGTCCCATAGATTGGAGTAATAGACACCAATCGGGATGACGCTGATGACGAGTAGGGATATGAATACCCCAATAAGCAGAATTCTTGAGCGTTGCATCTAGGAAATGACTCCTCTCATACAGTATTGGAAAACATTGGTTAGTTTCTATATAGGGTTACAGTTAGGTGAAAAAACTCGAAACCTAGATTAAGACTCAGAGTTCAACACGAGGTATGGTAAAGACTCGTCCACTTCGTGAATCCGACAGAGAAGATATTCTTGAAATTGCTCGAAATACATGGGAGGGTCATGATTGGCTTCCGGAATATTTCGATGAATGGCTTAAGGACTCTTCATGTCATACACTAGCAATCGAAGAGGATGGACGTGTTGCAGCACTAGCAAATCTCAAATTGATTGAAAAAGGAATTACAGGATGGATGGAGGGTCTCCGAGTACATCCAGATTTTAGAGGTAGAGGTTTTGCCTCAACTATAACGGACCTGCTTGTTGAACTCGCCAAGAAGCTCGGAGTAAAGAGATTGCGATATACTACAGCAACTGTAAATGTAGAGTCTCTTCATCTTGCAGAAAAAATAGGAATGAAACGACTTTTCCAGATGGGAGTCTATTGGGATTCTAAAATTGATAGAGTTCCAAAAAAGGAGAAATTCGAGAATCTCGAAAAGATGGAGATTGAGCTAAATCATAAACGTATTGAAACCTCAGGATTGATTCCAAGCAATGTCCTTTTGGTAGATTGGAAGGCGTATGATGCAACAATTGAAGGTTTCAAGGAGTTTGGCGAAATTGAAGTATGGGCACATTCTGAGAGAAATCAATTGGAGTCAGTATCTATTGGGACAGAACGACATGACATGAATGGACCAATTTGGGCAATCACGATATATACTGAGAATGGGAATCTCTTCTTGGAACAGCTATCAAAACAAATCAGTCTTGCAAAGGAGAATGGATTTGGTCGGATTATCCTAATGTTTCCATACGAGTTCTATAAGAATCTACACAAACTTGAATGGATGAAAGATGAAGAGAAGTCTGATATTGGCGTTGTCCTCCTTGAGAAAGATATTTCGCTATGAAGGAGCATTCATAAGTCCAGTATATTCCTCGACCACAGAGGAGATGACTACCCTGCAAAACTCCACAACAACTACACCGCCAGAGTTTCTTGTTGACCCCATCCAATATTTACAGTTCTATTTCGACTTGCTGAATCCATATATAATACTATTACTCCAATTGCTTGTACTTCTAGTCATCTATTGGGCACTGGTGAGAATTTTCCGTAGGTCCCTCTATGCTGTTGGTATGGGGACAGAAGCTGCAGGTAGTATCACTCTGATTCTACGTTTGATATTCTTCGTTAT